>NZ_JBVPQK010000064.1:0-12187 GCF_058197115.1 Bifidobacterium sp. POST2/T3 (B1) | reverse complement strand
ATCAGCATGAGCAGGCCGGCCATGAAGATGGACCCCATGCCCAGCATGTTGCGCCGCGTGGTCAGCCCCAGCATGCTGAGGACGAAGAAGAAGCCTGCGCTGATCACCAGGGTCAGCATGATGGACGGCAGGGAGTAGGTGATGAAGATGGTGCTCAGGGTGAAGCCCATCAGGGCCGCATAAATGTAGAACATGATCCGGGCGGTGGAGGTGCGCATGCGCATAACCCGGACGCTCAGAATCATGGCGAAGGTCACCTGGACCACGGCCATGCCAATCCAGCCCAGGGCGCCCGTGGCCTGCATGAAGGCCATGAGCAGTCCAGTCCGGGCGGTCAGATAGGCCGTCAGGGCAGTGACCAGCAGGCCGACCGCCATCTCCGCATAGGCGCGGGACATGGAGACCCGCTCCGCCTTTTCGAAGCTGTATGCTGCGTTGGTGTCGATGGGCGAGCCCACGCCGTAGGGCTCACCACCTTGCATGGTCGGCATCGGCTGCTGCGCGTACTGACTGTATGGGGCCTGAGGCCGTGGATTCCCGTTGAAAGCCATCTGCTCCTCCTTGTCTTCCCGCCTGTGGCGGGCTGGTCGTCTTATTCAAGTCTACATGGCCGTTTTGGCGGTATACAGGGTGTTTGCTCTGGCTGGAATCGGGCGGGGATAGCGCCATAGGGGGGGGGATTGCATGCCCACATCCCGCCATGGCGGTTGCCCCTCTCCTGATGTGCCGTCCAGCCCTTGGAAGGGTGGACGGAGTGTGGTGGGGGCGCGGGAGGGAAGTGTCTCTTGGGGTTGAGCCTTATGTGGCACTTGTCCTGCCTGCTCCCCCTTGATGGGCCGGGGGCGGGGGGATTGATACGCCTCCGACCTTTCTTACTCGTGCGAAGCGTAAAGCAGCTGGTGCTGTTCTCTCCGGTGGCGGCGTGAGGCCAGGACCCCGCCCATGCCGGTCATGCCCGTAGCCAGGGCGAGCAGGATGCCTTCCCCGCCGGCTTGGGGGAGCACGCCTGCAGGCAGGTACGTGTATTTGAGGGAGGCGTCCGGCTGTTGTGCTGCGCCGCCTATCGTGTAGTCCACGCTGACGGTGACCGTGCCCGGCTGGTGTGCGGGCGTGGTCACGGTGACGCTGCCGCCGTCGCCGCGCGTCAGCCCTGATGCGGGGGTCTGGTCGAATCTAACACCGGTGATCACCGGTATCAGATTGAACACCACCGACACAGGAACGTTCGAGTCGTTTCTGAAGTCGTCGCCGAGCTGGCCATACCGGTTTTCTCCCCATGTGTTGGCGTTTCCGTCAGTACTGATCGCCAGCGAATGCCGCCAACCGCCGCTCACTAGTACGACGTTTAGCCAGTGGTCTGCAGAGCTTGTGGACTGATTGGAGGCGAACACTTTCACGGGGATTATCCGATTGTTTCTGGTGTTGTCGCCAAGCTGACCATAGCTGTTTAATCCCCATGCGTAGGCGTTTCCGTCGCTGCCCACGGCCAGCGAAAAGCCAGTGTTACAGTCTTTTCCTCCGCTGATCTGGTTGAATTTGATGTCTTGGCCGGGTGGCGGGGTGATGGTGGTTTGCTGTCCGCCGAGCTGGCTGCCCTTGTCGGGGTTGATGGTCCATCTGCCTGGCGTCCAGTGGGCGGTGAGGATGAGATTCTGGGTGACTGGCTTGCTGAAGTCGTAGGCGACCGCCCCGATGAACCATCCGTCGAACTGGTAGCCGTTGCGCGTCGGGTCGGGGGAGGGGCGCTTCGCCCTGCCGTACGGGTAGGATTACTGTTGAGGTTCGGGTGTCTGGCTTCCCTTGACTGTATTGAATGTGACCTGGTGGGTGGCGTCTTGTTGGCCGTCTTTAGTCAGGGTCTGGTCGACCGTGTAATTGAGGCTTCTGGTGAAAGGCTGATTGTCTTGTTTGCCGGTGATGGTGATGGCGGCTGGTCCGGGCTTGCGGGCGGGGATTTCCGTCTGCCAGGAGTTGTCTTTCCTGCTGAGTGTCAGTGCCTGGCTGTCCATGCTGGCTGTTTCCAGGATGGGTCCGGTGGCATTGTCGGTTCTGGCTGGCTTGCCTGGATTGTTTTGAGCGTCCAGGCTCCACGTGAACAGGTCGCCCTGTCGGTTGATGGCGGTGATGCTGCTGCCGGCAGCGGCGGCCTGTGTGTAGGGTTGTTCACTATTGTCTGCCCGGATGGCTGTTGCGCCGGGCTTCCAGGTCCAGATGCGGCCGTCCGTGCTGGTGATGACGGCCTGGTCCTTGTTGGCGGCGATACTGCTGGCTGTTCTGTTTTCGGGCAGACCGAGGGCTGCAGAACTGGCTGTGTTGTCGTCCAGGTACCGGGCCTGCCCGTCCGCGTCCAGGAGGAGGAACCCCTGGTTGAGGGCCTGGGCCTGGACGGTGCGCGTGCCCGGTTCCTGTTTGATGGGTTCTGGTTTGGCTTTTCCGGTGTTGCTTGTCTCCCGGGTCCAGGCCTGCCCGTCTGTGTCCACGACGAGGATCCGGCTGCCGGATGCGACGGCGAGGACGGCCTGCGCCTGCCCGGGCAGGCCGATGGCTTCCTGTGCTGCGGGTTTCGGGTTCGGATTTTGGCTGTCGGCCTGTATGGCCTGATAGGCGTGTACCTGTCCCTGCCGGTCCACGGCCAGGAGCAGGTCGCCGTTCATGCTTATGCTGATGAACCCGGCGTTCTGGCCGGTGTCCAGGATCGTGGGCGTTGATTGGCCCCTGTCCCAGGTGTAGATGTGCTGGTCGGATCCGATTGCGGCCTGCCGGTGGCTGCCGGCTGCGGCCTGCAGGTAGCGGAACCCGCCGGGAGCCTGGGCGGGGAAGGGCACCTGTGTTGTTGTGCCGTCTTTCGTCCATGTGTTTATGCGGCCGTCGCCGGTCACGCCGACGGTTTGGTCTCCTGCCGTGCGGATGCTCGTGTAATAGGGCTCCTGCCTGTCGGGCGGGATGATGGTCAGTCTGGTGCCGGAGGCGGGCCCATGGTCCGGGCTCAGCCGCCAGTCCGTGGTCTTCGTCCATTTGGCTTTCAGGGTCGTGTCCTGCAGGATCGGAGCCTGGAAGTCGTAGGGCTGGCCGTCACGTGTCCATCCGTCGAACCTGAAGCCATCACGCTGCGGGTTCTGCTGCGGGGGAGCGGCGGGCGTGCCGGTCTTCACGGTCTCCTGTGTGGGCGTGCTGCCGTCGGCCGGGTCGAAACGCACCGTGTGCGTGGCGCGATCAGCCGTCTTCTCTGTTGACTTGGCCGGAGCGGAGCCTGTGCCCTCAGGTGTTCCCGTCGGCGATGACGGGGCGTGCGGGTTTGGTGTTGCTGGGCTCAACGGTGGGGTGGCTTGTATCGGCGATGGCGAGGAAAGTGGAATATTTGATGCGTTGCCGGGGACAGTGGCAGGGGTTTGCTCAGCTACGCGAGGGGTCTGACGACCCCCCCCCCCCCGGTGAGAATGGGAGCGTCCGCCTGGGCGGATGCGACGCCCAGGCCCGCCAGCAGGCCCAGCAGGACGATCGTCATCGCCATGATGCGACGCAGACGGGAAACCACATGCATGAAACCAAAACCCCTTCACAAACACCAAGCGGGATCAACACCGCCTGCCTAATAAAGTTCTTCCTGCCAACGCCAACCCTGCATCACATCGCAGGAGCCAATGGCGCAAGCCAGCTGTCTTCTCGACATCCCCTATTTTTCACCCTACCACCCGGTCAGTAGACAACACACGAACCAGAGGCAGTTGCTTGGCGGCAGTGATCCTCTCGGTCAAGGAGAGTCGTTGTTGACAGCGTTATTTGAGAACGGGAGCACGGACAGCGTCCGGGCCGGCTCGAGTTGCAAACTTTGCAAACTCTATGGTCGACTCTTCTGTGTTCATCTCCATTCCTGGGCGGCAACAAGAGAGGTTTGCCTGTATCCTCACAGGCAGAAGTGTGGTGGGGGCGCGGGAGGGGTGTCGGCTCTCTTGGGGTTGAGCCTTACTTAAATGACACGTTTCTCCCTGCTCCCCCCCCCCCCTATATGGGTCGGGGGCGGGGGGATTGATACGCCGCCCGGCCCGTCTTACTCGTGCGAAGCTTGTGACAGTTGGCGTGTTTCCCTCCGGTGGCGGCGGGATGCCAGGATCCCGCCCATGCCGGTCATACCGGTGGCCAGGACCAGCAGGATGCCTTCCCCTCCGGCCTTGGGAAGGACTCCTGCGGGCATGTACGTGTATCTGAGGGAAGTGTCGGTCAGGTTATTTCCCGCGCCGCCCGTTGTGTATTTAACGCTGACTGTGACTGTGCCCGGCAGGTGTGCGGGCGTGGTGACGCTGACGCTGCTGCCATCGCCGCGGATCAGGTTCGTGCCGGGGCTGGTGTTGAAGGTGACGCCGGTGATCACCGGCTGTAGGTTGAACGCCACCGGTGAAGGAACAAGACTCTGCCTTCCTGCATTGGGATTGCCGAGCTGGCCATACCAGTTCTGTCCCCAGGCGTAGGCGACTCCGTCCGTGCCAATCACCAGTGAATTCTGCCATCCTGCGCTGACTTGCATGGCATTCAGCCAGGGTTCGGCCGAGCTCGTGGACTGCGCGGAGGCAAACACCTTCACCGGGGAATGCCGGTCACTGGTGGTGTTGTCGCCGAGCTGGCCGTAGTTGTTGCGTCCCCATGCCCAGGTGTTCCCGTCCGTGTCGACGGCCAATGAATGGTAAAGTCCTGCGCTCACCTGCACGGCTGTCACTGCGCCCGCATTCGCGGGGTATCGCACCTTTTGGGGAACATAATTCGTGTCTGTATTTGTGCTGCTGTAGCCGTTGCCGAGCGAACCGTACTGATTGTAGCCCCATGCCCATGTGTTGCCATCCTCGCCGATAGCTAATGCGAACCATCCGCCGGCGCTCACTTGGACGGCTTTCAGCCAGGGGCCCGCAGCAGCCGTGGATTTGTTTGAGGCGAACACGCGGCTGGGCGTGAGGTGGACACTATTGTCGGTGGTGTTCTTGCCGATTTGGCCATGGTGGTTGTAGCCCCAGGTGTACACGTACCCGTCCTGGCCGAGGGCCATGTCGAAGGACCAGCTGGTGCTGATCTGCACGGCGTGGAGGACGCCGCTCGCATCCGAAGGGTCCTTGACCGCCATGGGCACGTTCTGCGGGCTGAAGCAGTCATAGCCGCCTCCTTTGGATATGCCGCCCCAGGTGTATACGGTGCCGTCGGCGGCCAATGCCATGGAGTTCCAGGCTCCTGCGGCGACTTGGATGGCTTTCAGCCCTTCGCTGGAGTTGTTTGGCCCGTGCACGCGCACAGGTAGCGACGAATTGGATGTGGTGTTGTTGCCGAGCTGCCCGTGGTCGTTGAGCCCCCAGGCGTACACGTACCCGTCGCTGCCGATGGCCAGCGAATGATAGCCGCCGGCATCAGCCTGCACGTAGGTGAAATCCATAGGTGTGCCCGCAGGCTTTGGCACCGGGACGGGCGTGTTCTGCTGGACGGTCGTACCGTTGCCGAGCTGGCCGGACTTGTTGTTGCCCCAGGCGTAGGCGTTCCCGTCGCTGCCCACAGCCAGCGAATACCCCGTCAGATCACCATATACGTATCCTCCGCTGCTGACCTGGTTGAACCTGATGCCGTTTCTCGTTGCTGGTGGGGTGATGGTGGTGGATTCCTTACCGAGCTGGCTGCCCTTGTCGGGGTTGATCTTCCACGTGTTGTTGGGGTCTACAAGCGTCCATTTGGCGCTGAGGGTGAGGTTGCCGGTGACGGGCTTGCTGAAATCGTAGGCGATGTTGCCGGTGAACCATCCGTCGAACTGGCAGCCTTGGCGCGTCGGATCGGGGGAGGGGCGCTGGACCCTGCCGTAGACCGGCTGGATGCTCTGGTCCTGGGGGGTCGGGCCTCCTTCGCCCGTATTGAAATGGACCGTATAGGCGGAGCCCTCTTGGACGTCTCTGGTCAAGGTCTGGTCGACCGTGTAGTCGAGGCTTCTGGTGAAGGGCTGATTGCCTTGTTTCCCGGTGATAGTGATGATGGCCGACTCGGGAGTGTGGGCGGGCACGTCCGTCTGCCAGGAATCCTTATCTCTGGTGAGTTTGAGTGGCTGGCCGTCCATGCTGGCTGTTTCCAGGATAGGCGCTTGGATGGTGTCGGGCTGGGCTGGTTTTCCGGGCTTGCCCTGGGCGTCCATGTTCCATCTGAATATGCTGCCCTGTTTGTCAATGGCGGTGATCCCGCTGCCGGCAGCCGTGGCCTGCACGTAAACCTGTCCCATGTTGTCCGCGCGGACGGGCGTCTTGCCGGGCTTCCAGGCCCATACGTGGCCGTCTTTGTCAAGGACTGTGGCCTGATCGCTGCTACTGTTGATTCTGCTGATCTGCGTGCCGTCGGGCAGGCCGGCGACTGTGGGGCTGCTCATGCCATCGGCGAGATACCAGGCCTGCCCGTTCTCATTCAGGAGGAGGAACCCCTGGTTGAGGGCTTGGGCTTGGACGATGCGCATGCCCGGCTTCTGCTTGACGTGTGCGGGTTTGGCGTTGCCGGTATCGCTCGCGTCCCAGGTCCAGGCCTGTCCGTCCGTGTCCAGGGCGAGGATCCGGCTGCTAGAAGAGACAGCGGTGACGGCCTGTGCTTTTCCGGGCAGGCTGGTTGTGGCCTGCTGTATGAGTTTCGGGTTCGGGTCCTGGCTGTCGGCATCCCTGGCCTGATAGACGAGAATTTGTCCCTGCCGGTCCACTGCCAGGAGCCGATTATCGGTGATGCTGATGCTGGTGAACCCGGCATCCTGGCCGGTGTCGAGGATGGCGGGCGTCGACTGCTGGTTGTTCCAGGTGTAGATCCGTTGGTCGGATCCGAGGGCCGCCTGCCGTTGGCTGCCGGCTGCGGCCTGCAGGTAGCGGAACCCGTCGGCAGACTGGGCTGGGAAGGGGACCTGCTTGGGCGTGCCGTCCTGCGTCCAGGTGTGGATGCGGCCGTCCCCGGTCAGGCCGAGGATCTGGTTTCCTGCGGCTTGGATGCTGGCGAACTGAGGCTCCTGCCTGTCGGGCGGGCTGATGGTCAGGACGGTTCCTGAGGCGGGCCCGTGGTCCGGGCTCAGCGTCCAGTCCGTGGCCTTCGACCACTTGGCTTTCAGGGTCATGTCCTGGAGGACGGGGGTCCGGAAGTCGAAGGGCCGGCCGTCAAGCGTCCACCCCTCGAATCGGAAGCCTTGACGCTGAGGGTTCTGTTGCGGGGGAGTGGCGAGGGTGCCGGTTTTCACGCTCGCCTGGGTGGGCTTGCTGCCGTCGGCCGGGTCGAAACGCACTGTATGCACGGCTTGATCATCTGTCTTCTCCCCTGATTTGGCCGGAGCGTGGTCTGTGCTGTACGGCGTGCCCGTCGTCGATGGCTGGGCGCCTGGCGTGGGGCTTAGTGGCGTAGTGGCTTGTATTGGTGAGGGTGAGGACAGTGGAGTGTCTGTTGCGTTGCTGGGGGGAGTGGCGGAGGTTCCGTCAGCTACGCGAGGGGTCTGAAGACCCCCTTCCCCGGAGGGGATGGGAGCGTTCTCTTGGGCGGATGCGATACCCAAGCCTGCCAGCAGGCCCAGCAGGACGATCATCATCACCAGGATGCGACGCAGCCGGTTACCCAGACGCATGACTCATAAGCCCCTTCACCAAACACCAAGCGAAGCAAACGCCGCTTGCAGAATAAGGTTCTCCCTGTCGGAAAGCTGCTAATCGCTCAAGGCCAGTCCGCACAACAGACTGCACGAATCATGGCGGAACCCAGTCGTCTTCTCGACTTCCCCTGTCTCTCATCCTACCACCCAGCCCACAGACAACACATACAAGTCAAATCAGCTCTTTGACGACAATGAATTTTTTGTTGAGGAATAGCGTTTGTTTACAGCGATTGTCTGGTACTGGGAGCACGGACGAAGGCCGAGCGGACTAGGGTTTCTGTGCCCTTTGATTCACGTGCCCGAGTTTCCCTTTCGAGGGCAGAGGCGGGGCGCGCATGCCTGCTCCTAATTTCTGTCAGCGGCAGTTGACAGTAGTGTGGTGGTGGGGGCGCAAGAGGAGTGCCGGCTCCCTTGGGGGTGAGTTTTAAGTGGCATTCCTCCGTGCGCCCCTGTTGTAAGCCGGAGGTGGGGGGATTGATCAGCCTCCGGCCTGTCTTACTCGTGCGAAGTATGCAATAGCCTGTGCCGTTCTCTCCTGTGGCGGCGCGAGGCCAGGACCTCGCCCATGCCGGTCATGCCGGTGGCCAGGGCGAGCAGGATGCCTTCCCCGCCGGCCCTTGGGAGCACGCCTGCAGGCAGATACAGGTAGGTCAGAGATTTGTCAGTCAAAACCTGTCCTGCGCCGCCCATTGCGTAGTCGACGCTGACCGTGACCGCACCTGGCTGGTGTGCGGGCGTGAGCACGGTGATGCTGTTGCTGTTGCTAACAGGAGCCAGGTTCGTGCCTGGGCCGGTGTCGAACTTGGCTGCAGTGATCACCGGCTGCAGGTTGAACAACACCGACACAGGAACGTTTGAGTCGTCAGTAGTGCCGTCGCCGAGCTGGCCATAGATGTTTTCTCCCCAGGCGTATGCGTATCCGTTGCTGTCCAATGCCAGTGAATGATCGTCTCCGGCGCTGACCTGTATGGCTTTGAGTCCTTTGTTCGGATCCGTGGGGCTGGCGGGGTCGCGCACGCGCACAGGAACAGAGGAATTCGTTGCGGTGTTGTTGCCGAGCTGACCATGCTGGTTGCTGCCCCAGGCGTATACATATCCGTCGCTACCCAAAGCCAGCGAATGCCATTTTCCTGCGCTGACCTGCACATAGGTGAAGTCGGTCGGCACGCCTGCAGGTTTCCTCACTATGTTTGGCGTAATCCGTTGAGTGGTCGTCCCGTCGCCGAGCCAGCTATAGGTGTTGTCTCCCCTTGCGTAGGCGTTCCCGTCGCTGCCCACGGCCAAGGAAAAAACATAGGTATAGTATTTTGCTCCGCCGACCTGGCTGAACCTGATACCGCTGGTGCTGTCTGGCGGGGTGATGGTGGTGGTTTCGTGGCCGAGCTGGCTGCCCTTGTCGGGGCTGATCCTCCAGGAGGTGTTGGGGGGTTTGCTGGTCCACTTGGCGGTGAGGGTGAGGTTGTCGGTGACGGGCTTGCTGAAGTCGTAGGCGACTTCGTTGATGAACCATCCGTCGAACTGGTAGCCGCTGCGGGTCGCGTCGGGTGAGGGCCGTTGGACTCTTCCGTAGGGATAGGTGACTTGCTGGTCTCCGGGTTTGGGGCTTCCTCCGTCCGTCTTGAAGGTGACCGTGTAGGTGGAACTCTGTCGGATGTCCTTCAGAAGCGTCTGGTCGACCGTGTAGTTGAAGCTTCGGGTGAAGGGCTTGCCGTCCTGCCTGCCGGTCAGTGTGATGGTGACTGGTCCGGGCTGGCTTGCTGGCATTTCCGTCTGCCAGGAGCCGTCTGTTTTGTTGAGTGTCAGCGACTGGCCGTCCAGGCTGGCTGATTCGAGAATGGCCGCCTGGGTGGTATTGACTTTTGCTGGCTTGTCTGGCTGGCTCTGGGTGTTGATGCTCCATTGGTATAGGCTGCCCTGCCTGCTGATAGCGGTGATCCTGCCGCCCGTAATGGCGGCCTGCGTGTAGGGCTGGCTCCCGTTGTCCGCGCGCGTGGGCGACTCACCGGGCTTCCAGGTCCAGATGTGGCCGTCCGTGCCGGCGGTGACGGCCTGGTTCTTGTTGGTGGTGATCCGGCTGGCTTTCATGTTTTCCGGCAGGCCGGTGGTTGCGAGGCTTGTCTTGCCGTCGGCCAGGTAATAGGCCTGCCCGTTTGCGTCCAGGAGGATGAACCCCTGGCCGAGGGTTTGAGCTTGCCTGATGCGCATGCCCTGGTCCTGCCTGATGCGTTCGGGCTTGACGTTGGCGGTCTTGCCTGTGTTCCAGATCCAGGCTTGCCCGTCCGAGTCCACGATGAGGATCCGGCTGGGCGGGCTGATGGTCAATCGGGTGCCGGAGGCGGGCCCGTGGTCCGGGCTCAGCGTCCAGTCCGTGGCTTTACTCCATTTGGCTTTCAGTGTTGTGTCCTGTAGGACGGGGGTCTGGAAGTCATAGGGCTGGCCTTCGCGTGTCCACCCGTCGAACCGAAAGCCTTCACGCACGGGGTTGTTTTCCGGAGGGGATGCGAGGGTGCCGACTTTCACAGTTGACCGGGTAGGCGTGTTGCCGTCGCCTGGGTCGAAGCGCACTGTGTGCGAGGCGTGACCGTCCGTCTTGCCGGATGGCTTGGTTGTAGAGGATTCTGTGCTGTTGATGGCATCCTTCGGCGTTGACGGGCCCGGGCTTGGTGCCGTGGGATCCAGGGGTGATGCGGTTTGCAGCGGCGAGGGTGAAGGCAGGGGAGTGTGACGGGGGTTTGCTCAGCTACGCGAGGGGTCTGACGACCCCCCCCCCTCCCGCTAAATACATGAGTGCCCGCCGGACTGGCGGACACGACATCGTCCGCGTTGGCGGACGCGACACCCAGGCCTGCCAACAGACCCAGCATGACGATCGCCGTCGCCGATGCACGACGCAGGCGGGTATCCAGATGCATGAAATCAATCCCCTTCACCAATGCCAAGCGGTATCAAGGCCGCCTGCCTATCAGCATTAACGTCTTTCAAGTCGATGAACCGTCGCTACTGTGGGCGTCGATCGCCCATAAAGCAGAAGCCAGTTATCTCCCAACATCCCCACTTTTCACTTTACCACCAAGCCAACAGAGAACGCACGAAATGCAGAAGCGCGACGGTAGGACTTAAACAACAGCTGATTCCATCTTGCCTGCCGGATAGAATGAACAGACAACACGTCACGGCCTCTGATCGGCCGACAAGGAGTATGCCTATATGACCGGAAACGTCACCGATACCGTCGTCACCCTCAACAACGGGATCAGCATTCCCCAGTTGGGGCTCGGGGTCTTCCAAACACCCGACGGAGAGGCCACCAGTCAGGCCGTCACCTGGGCTCTGCAGGCGGGCTATCGCCACATCGACACCGCCATGATCTACGGCAACGAGCAGTCAGTGGGGGAGGGTCTGCGCCGCTCCGGGGTTGACCGGCGGGATGTCTTCCTGACCACCAAGCTCTGGAATGACGACATCCGTGCAGGGCGGACCAAGGAGGCCTTCAAGGAGAGCCTGGACCGGCTGGGCGTGGACTACTTGGACCTCTACCTGATCCACTGGCCCGCCAAGGGCTGGCAGCAGGCCTGGGAGGACATGGAGGAGCTCTACACTCAGCGGCGGGTGCGTGCCATCGGGGTCTGCAACTTCCAGAAGCACCACCTGGACGAGCTGCACACCATCAGCGGCACTAAGCCTGCCGTCGACCAGATCGAGTCCTCACCCCAGTTCGTCAACGACGACCTGATCGACTACTGCCACGGTACCCTGCGTGTGGACGTGGAGGCCTACAGCCCATTGGGAGGCACCGGCGGCAACCTGCTGGCCGACCCCAGGCTCAAGGCCATGGCCGAGCGCTATGACCGCTCTCCGGCGCAGATCGTGCTGCGCTGGCATCTGCAGCGTGGGGTCATCGTCATCCCCAAGTCCACCCACAAGGAGCGGATTGAGCAGAACGCGCAGGTCTTCGACTTCGAGCTGAGCGATGAGGATATGAAGGCCATCACCGCCATGAACAGGGACGAGCGCACCGGCGCGGATCCCGACAAATTCGACTTCTGAGTAATGGTGGTACAGGAGGAGACCCGACCTTGCAGGCGGGGCCTCCTCCTGGGACCCGGCGGAAGCCCCAACCCTTCCACCTGGCCTGGTTCCTATGGTAAAGGATTTGTGAGGATTCAGCTAATCGGTATTGCCGCTGATGGCTTCGTCGTCGGTCTCCTGTTCCTGGGGCGAACCTGAGATGTCGCGGTGGATGGACTGCATCTGCACCTCGATGTTCTGCAGGGAGCGGGCGCAGTCCAGCAGGGTCTGCGAATGCTCGGCCAGGCGGGCGTCGGGCAGGTCGGACTTGTAGCGCAGCTGGTGCTCCAGTGAGGCCCAGTAGTCCATGGCGATGGTGCGGAACTGCACCTCGACCGGCGTGTAGTGGGGGCCCGATGTCAGGAAGACCGGCACGGCGTAGATGACGTGCAGGCTGCGGTAGCCGTTCATCTTGGGGTTGCGGATGTAGTCCTTGACCCTCAGCACCTGGATGTCCGACTGGTCGGAGAGGTAGCGGGAGACCGAGTAGAC
>NZ_JBVPQK010000063.1:0-12221 GCF_058197115.1 Bifidobacterium sp. POST2/T3 (B1) | reverse complement strand
CCGGCCTCGGCATCAATGGAAGATACACGTTCATGATACCCGGCGGTGGTGGCAAGCGGCAGGAAGCGTCGGCAGGCATTCAGGAAGATGGTTTGGCCCCTGGCAGACAGGTGCAGATCATCGGCCAAGGCCTGGGCTCGGTCCTGGGCTCGGACGGACAGGTCGGCTATGCGTCGACGACTGGCGTCTACGGCACCGCAGGACTGCATCAGGTCACGAACCATATTCACCTGGGCGTCCTTGCGGCGTTCGGTCGGGGAACCGTAGAGTCGGCGAACCTCCTTGGCCTGGTCAGAATCGGCCATGGCCAGGGTGTCGGCCAGGAGGACGGTCCGCTTGCCCTCGCGGATATCACCGCCAACGGGTTTGCCGGTATGGCGGTCGTCGCCTGCCACATCCAGCAGATCGTCCTCCAGCTGGAAGGCCAGACCCAGATCCAGACCCAGGGCGCGTACCGAATCTTTGTGTCCCTCCAGGTCCGTTCCGGCAGCCAGCAGGCCCAGGGCCAGGGGGACCATGGTGGTGTAGGAGGCGGTCTTCCAGGCCATGGTGTGCAGGGCCTGACTGCCCAGGCGTTTCGGATCGTCCAGTGGAGCCTCTTCCATACCCATGTCCAGGATCTGGCCGGTGACCACGGCCGTCTGCATGGCTTGAAAGGCTCTGCCGATGGCCGATTCCTGAGGCAGGTCGGCAGCCGCCTGGAGGGCCATGGTTGTGCTCAGTGATGCCAGCAGGTCGCCAAGGAGGATGCCCAGGCCGGTGCCACGGGCATCGGGGCCTGCGGGGAGCCGGTCGCTTGGATCGTTTCCGGCGGCCGACCGGCTCAGGGCCAGATGGGCGGCAGGACGGCCCCGACGACGGGGGGAGCCGTCGATGATGTCGTCGTGGACCAGGGCGCTGGTCTGATAGACCTCCAAGGCGCAGGCAAGGTCTACTGCCGCCTGTTCACGGTCCGGATTCTGCTCGGATTCCAGAGCCCGCCAGACATCGCAGAGCAGGAGGGCGCGCAGTCGTTTGCCGCCACGGCCTGCCTCGATTGCCTGGTGGATGACCTCCTGCAAAGCCCCCTGTGAGGGGTTCTGATCCAGGGGATGGTCCGGTCCGGGCTCTGGAGCAGTCAGGTGGTCGCATTGGCTCCGGAGCAGTTCCTCCATGCGTTGTTCGACCCGTGCTGCAGTCACGCTCTTCATGCCTTAGAGCCTATCCGCATATCTGCCCAGCAGGCAGGCTGCAAGGCCCATGGCTGCAAGGACCATGGTGGATGGATGACCCCACTTGACCACATGATCGGCTGTGGTCTTCCTAACGGTTCCAACGGGTTCAGGATGGTGCCTAGGCTCCCCGGACCACAGACCGGGAGCGGATGGGAGGCGATGACGGCATGAACGATTCATATGAACACGGCATGACAAAACTGGTGGAGAACTATCGAGAGGGTCGACGACGATGGGGTGTGGAAAATGCTGACAGGCGATGGCTCCAGCAACCCTTGACAGACTGGACTGCCGGCTTGAGGGGGCGGCAGCAGGCGCACCCGCCTCTGGACTCCGACTCGGCGGACCGTCTGGCTGTGGCCGTCAAGGAAACCCTGGCCATACGCGACGGGCTGATTCTGTCAATCCTGGCGCCTGAGCCTGGTCTGCACGCTGACCGGCTGCTGGACCTGTGTGTGCGTCCCAACGATGCGTCCAATGTGACGGCGCTCTGCAACATTCTGGATGCGGTCTTCAAGGACCCTGCCACGCGGCCGGACCATCCGCGTTGCCGGGCCGGGCTGGCCATGCTTCAAGCCATAGCTGATCAGGTTCCGCCGGGGTTTCGGTCCCAGCCCCTGGCGGTCGCGGCCTACGTCGACTGGTGGAATGGGGGATCCCGGGCATGCGGGTTCGCCGAGGAAGCTCTTTCCGACGACCGCTCATGCAGTCTGGCCGCCATCGTCCTGGCTTTGATCGGTCGCGGCATCGACCCGGCCTGGAGGCAATCGGGCTGAATCGGGAATAATCGTCCCCCTGGGGTGGTTCACTTAGTGAGTCTAAGATTTGACCTTGCCATAGCTGTGCCTTGAAAGCAGTGTCGGCGGGTGGGATGATCCAGGAGGAGAATTTGGCCACGAAGGACACCAAGTCAGCCAAGACAGCCGCAGTGGATACCGGGAAGGGCCGGACCAGTTCAACCGCCGGCAAGACCAAGACCGCCACCAGGTCCAAGACCAGCAGCAGCAAGGCGTCCCGCAAGACCGCAGCCCGCAAGACCGCCACTGCTAGCACTTCGACGGCCAAGACCAACCGTCGCCCGGCCTCCAAGACCAAGAAGAAGGTCGAAGAGGAGCCCATCCTGCAGCCGGAGGAGCAGGAGCCCGACGAGGACCTGCTCGAGGACCAGGAGGACGACGACCAGCTGGACAAGAGCGAGGATCAGCTGGAGGACGAGCCCGACGAGGACGATCAGGAGGAGGACGAGGCCCACCAGGTCGAGGATGAGGCCGAGGAGGACCGCAAGGCCGCCCATGCCCTCGCCGCCAAGGTCAAGGGCGCCTTCGTCGTCGACGATTCCGATGACGATGAGAATGTCACTCCCTCAGGCAACCCCAAGCGTCGTGTGGTCACCGCCGGCGCCACTGCCGATCCCGTCAAGGACTACCTCAAGCAGATCGGCCGCGTCAGCCTGCTGAACGCCGAACAGGAGGTGGATCTCTCAGAGCGTATCGAGGCCGGCCTCTATGCCCAGCATCTGCTGGACACCGAAGGCGAGGGCATGGACTTCAAGCGCCGCCGCGAGCTCAAGTGGGCCGCCAACGACGGGAAGAAGGCCAAGGACCATCTGCTGGAGGCCAACCTGCGACTGGTGGTCTCCCTGGCCAAGCGATACACCGGCAGAGGCATGCTCTTCCTGGACCTGATCCAGGAAGGTAACCTGGGTCTGATCCGTGCGGTGGAGAAGTTCGACTACACCAAGGGCTACAAGTTCTCCACCTACGCCACCTGGTGGATTCGTCAGGCCATCACCCGTGCCATGGCCGACCAGGCCCGCACCATCCGTGTGCCCGTTCACATGGTCGAGGTCATCAACAAGCTCTCCCGCGTCCAGCGTCAGATGCTGCAGGACCTGGGTCGCGAGCCCACCCCCGACGAGCTGGCCCGTGAGCTGGACATGCCCGTCGAGAAGGTCCAGGAGGTCCAGAAGTACGGGCGCGAGCCCATTTCCCTGCACACCCCTCTGGGCGAGGACGGTGACTCGGAGTTCGGCGATCTGATCGAGGACACCGACGCCATCGCCCCCTCGGATGCTGTGGCCTTCTCCCTGCTGCAGGAGCAGTTCCAGCAGGTGCTTGAGACCCTGAGCCCCCGCGAGGCCGGCGTCATCAAGATGCGTTACGGCCTGGAGGATGGGCAGCCCAAGACCCTGGACGACATCGGCCGCGTATACGGGGTCACCCGTGAGCGCATCCGCCAGATCGAGTCCAAGACCATGTCCAAGCTGCGGCATCCTTCGCGCTCGCAGACCCTGCGTGACTTCCTGGATCAGTGACCTCTGCGCCCGGCGGGGAGGTCCGGATGCTGTCGAGGCCTCCTTGCTAGAAATGGTCATCGGTGCGTAAGCGACCGCCCATGCGAGGACCCGTGTCCCCTGGGCGCCAAGAGGTGAACGGCGAGGTAAATGGTGGCGAAAAAGCCTGAAAAGGGAAAGTCCTATGGTGCCGGCAGTCTGACGGTCCTGGATGGCCTGGACGCAGTGCGCAAACGTCCAGGCATGTACATCGGGACCACGGACAGCCAGGGGCTCATGCACTGCCTTTGGGAGATCATCGACAACGCCGTGGACGAGGCCCTAGCCGGCCAGTGCGACCATATCAAGGTCATTCTGCACAAGGACGGCTCCATCGAGGTGGACGACAACGGCCGGGGCATCCCCGTCGATATTGAGCCTCGAACCGGGCTGACCGGCGTGGAGGTGGTCCTGACCAAGCTTCACGCAGGTGCCAAGTTCGGCAACTCCTCCTACACGGCTGTGGGCGGCCTGCACGGCGTGGGCTCTTCGGTGGTCAACGCCCTGAGCTCCCGACTGGACGTGGAGGTGGACAGGGATGGCAAGACCCACCGGATGCGCTTCCACCAGGGTCATCCCGGCATCTACCAGGACCCTGATCCGGAGCGGCCCTCGCCTGACTCGCCCTTCAAGCGCACCAGGAAAAACCGGCCTACACCCCTGGAAGTAGTGGGCAGCGTGCCCAAGTCCCGGACCGGGACCAGGGTGCGCTACTGGGCCGACCCGGAAATCTTCAACCCCACGGCCCGGTTCAGCTACGCCCAGCTGATCGACCGGGTGCGCCAGACCAGTTTCCTGGTGCCCGGCCTCAAGATCACCGTGATCGACGACCGCATCCCCGCCACAGGAAGCGCCGAACAGGACCTGCGCCTGGAGGTTGACGGCGAATCCGCTGCGGAGCCGGACAATCAGAACGTTCAGGACGATCGGGAGAACCTTCATGGATCTTCCAACAGCGACGATCTCTCTGAAGAAGGCACCGAAGGCGAACGTGCCGAGGACGCGCAGCCGGATGATGCCGACCTTTCGGCCACCGAGCGGGCCGACCGGGCCATGCTGCAGCCGGAGGACGAGTCCGGCCATCAGCGCGTGGAGGAGTTCCTGCACACCGGCGGGGTGACGGACTTCGTGGACTTCCTGTCCAAGGGCGAGCCGGTCAGCGACATCTGGCGGATCAGCGGCCAGGACACCTACCAGGAGGAGACCCAGCGGGTGGGCTCGGACGGTGAGTTGCACGCCGAGCAGGTGGAACGTGTCTGCGGGGTGGATATCGCCCTGCGCTGGGTCAACGATTACGATTCAGTCGTTCGCAGCTTTGTCAATGTGGTGGAGACGCCCGGCGGAGGCATGCATGTGGACGGGTTCATGAACGCCATGACCCGCCAGGTGCGCAAGGCCGTGGAGGCCAACGCCCGCCGCCTCAAGGTCAACCTCAAGGATTCCCACACCAAGGTGGAGCGAGACGATGTCCTGGCCGGGCTGGTGGCCGTGGTCACCGTGCGTATCGCCGAGCCGCAGTTCCAGGGCCAGACCAAGGACGTGTTGGGTACGGCCCAGGTCAAGCCCATCGTCACCCGGATGACCGACGACCAGTTCGGCCAGATGATCAGCGGCTCCAAGCGCGGCTTCAAGGAGCAGTCCGGCCAGGTGCTGGAGAAGATCGTCGGCGAGATGCACGCCCGCGTCCAGGCACGCAAGACCAAGGAGGTCACCAGGCGCAAGAACGCCCTGGAGTCGGCCTCCATGCCCTCCAAGCTCTCGGATTCCATGCCTGGCAACGACGACATCGCCGAGCTGTTCATCGTCGAGGGCGACTCCGCCCTGGGTACGGCCAAGGCAGCCCGAAACTCCATGTTCCAGGCCCTGCTGCCCATCCGAGGCAAGATCCTCAACGTGCAGAAGGCTTCCCTGTCCCAGATGCTGACCAACAAGGAGTGCGCCTCCATCATCCAGGTGGTCGGCGCCGGCTCGGGGGCCAGCTTCGACATCGACCAGGCCCGCTACAACAAGGTCATCATGATGACCGATGCCGACGTGGACGGTGCCCACATCCGCATCCTGCTGCTGACCCTCTTCTACCGCTACATGCGGCCCTTGATCGAGAATGGGCGGGTCTACGCTGCCGTGCCGCCCCTGCATCGAATCGCGCTTGCAGGCAAGAACAAGGGGAAGTTCATCTACACCTATTCGGACGATGAGCTGGAGGGCAAGCTCGCCGACCTGCGGGCCAAGCACATCGACTACAATCCCGATGTGCAGCGCTACAAGGGGCTGGGCGAGATGGACGCCGACCAGCTGGCCGACACCACCATGGATCCCCGGACCCGCATGTTGCGCCGCATCCGCATGGAGGATGCCGCTCAGGCGGCCGGCATCTTCCCCCTGCTCATGGGCGACGACGTGCCGCCCCGCAAGCAGTTCATCGTGGACAATGCCGACGACTTCGACCGGAGCAAGATCGACACCTGATCGACCTTCAGCAAGGCCCAAAGGAACGGGGAGAGGAGTGTGACGCATATGGGCGATCCCTTGGATAATTTCTCCCCGCAGACGGCCGGCTGGTTCCGCCAGGCCTTTCCCGACGGGCCCACGCCGACCCAGATGCAGGCCTGGCCGGCCATCCGCTCAGGCGGTGATGCACTGATCATTTCGCCCACCGGGTCAGGCAAGACCCTGGCTGCCTTTCTTTGGGCCATCGACGAGCTCATGACCATGCCTCGGCGCTCCCGGAAGCCTGGGGTCGCCGTGCTTTACATTTCGCCCATGAAGGCCCTGGGGACGGATGTCGCCCGCAACCTGCAGGCTCCGCTGGACGGTATAGCCGAGCGATTCGGACAGCAGGGACGCAAAGCGCCCAAGGTCCGGACGGGTATCCGCACCGGGGACACCGACGCCCGCGGCCGCAGGGCCCTGGCCGCCCATCCCCCGGATATTCTGGTCACCACCCCTGAATCCCTCTATCTGATGCTGACCTCCAAGGCAGCCAGCACGTTGAAGAATGTGCAGACCGTTATTGTGGACGAAATCCACGTTCTGGCGGGCAACAAGCGCGGGGCTCATCTGGCCCTGAGCCTGGAGCGGCTGGACGATCTGGTTGGACAGCCCGTGCAGCGGATCGGCCTGTCGGCCACGGTACGGCCGCCCGAACAGGTGGCACGTTTTCTGGGCGGCAGCCGTCCGGTCAGCCTGATCCAGCCCAAGTCGTCCTCGGCCATGGACCTGCGGCTGATCGAGCCCTTGGAGGACATGGGCGACCTGGCTGCACCGCCCGGCGAATCCGGCCAGAAGGGTCAGGAGGGCGACCAAAGAAGCGGATCCATCTGGCCAGCCGTCGAACGGGCCATTCTGGACCAGGTCCTGTCCCACCACACCACCCTGGTCTTCGTCAACTCGAGAGGTCTTGCCGAGCGCCTGACCGCCCGGCTGAATGACCTGCACCAGTCCGATCTGCAAGCGCCCAACCACCGTAGGCGAGGCAGCAGTGGGCAGGACCAGCCAGGTCTGTGCCCTGAAACAGACCGGGCCACGGGCAGGGTTGTGCAGGCCAGGGAGCCCGCCCACTACGATTCGGCCACCGGGTCCACCTCCGAGAGAACATCCGGCCAGCCTGTCGACCAACCCATTGCCATGGCCCACCATGGTTCGGTGTCCAAGGAGCGCCGCCGCCAGGTGGAGGATGATCTCAAGGCCGGCAGGCTGCGGTGCGTGGTGGCCACCTCCAGCCTTGAGCTGGGCATCGATATGGGCTCGGTCGATCTGGTCATCCAGGTCAACGCCCCGCTGTCGACCGCCTCGGGGCTGCAGCGGGTGGGCAGGGCCGACCATCAAGTGGGACGGGTATCGCAGGCCAGACTTTTCCCCCTGACCCGAGGGCAGATCCTGGAGTGCACGGCCAGCATGGAAAGCATGGTCCAGGGCGACATCGAACCCACCGTCATGCCCGGTAGCCCCTTGGATGTTCTGGCCCAGCAGACGGTGGCAGCGGCCGCCATGGGGCCGCTCAAGGAGGGGGACTGGCTGGCCACGGTCAGACAGGCCGCGCCCTTCGCCCACCTGGACCAGCAGGTCTACCGGGCGGTGCTGGGCATGCTCAGCGGGGCCTACACCTCCCAGGACTTCACCGCCTTCCGCCCCATCCTGGTCTGGGACCACCAGACCGGTACCCTGACGGCCCGCCCCGGTGCACAACGACTGGCAGTGACCTCCGGAGGCACCATCCCCGACCGTGGCTCCTACAGTGTGGTCATGCCCTCCGAGGCCGCCGGCGGCAAGCCCCGCCGAGTGGGGGAGCTGGACGAGGAGATGGTCTACGAGTCCCGCAAGGGGGACGTGATCACCCTGGGCACCACCTCTTGGAGAATCCAGCAGATCACCCGCGACCGTGTGGTGGTGGTGCCCGCCCCGGGACGCTCAGCCAGGCTGCCCTTCTGGCACGGGGAGGGCACCGGCCGTGACCCCGCCTTCGGCCGTCGTCTGGGCAGGCTCGCCAGGGAACTGTCACAGGGCCTTATACCGGCGGTCCAGACCGCCTCCGGTCGACCGGGCTTCACTCGACCCGTCTGTTCTCGCCTGTTGGAGGACGGCCTGGACCGTCCTGCCATCAACAATCTGGCCACCTTTCTGGCCGAGCAGCAGGCCTCCACCGGCCGGGTGCCCGACGACCGGCATCTGGTGGTCGAGCGCTGCCCCAACGAGGAGGGCGACCTGAGGCTGATCCTCCATTCGCCATATGGTCGCAGGGTCAACGAGCCCTGGGCCCTGGCCATAGCCGCCCGGCTCTCCCGCGAGCGCGGCTACGACGGTTCCGTCTGGGCTGGGGAGGATGGCATCGTCGTGCAGATCCCGGGCACCGATGCCTTCCTGGAAGATCAGCGGATATTCGGATTCACCCCCGATCAGGTGGAGAGCGAGGTCCGACGGCATCTGGTTGGCTCTGCGCTCTTCCAGGCCCGTTTCCGCCAGTGCGCAGCCCGCTCGCTCTACATGCCCAGGATGGAGCCGGGCCGCAGGGTTCCGCTTTGGCAGCAGCGTCTGCGGGCCTCCCGTCTGCTGGACGCGGCCCTGAAGGAGGATGACTTCCCCCTGGTTCTGGAGACCATGCGCGAGTGCCTGCAGGATGTCTACGACATGCCTGCCCTGCGCGAGCTCATGGCCGACCTGGAGCAGGGGAGCGTCCGTCTGGTCCCGGCCTCCACCAAGACCCCCTCACCCATGGCCTCAGGACTGCTCTTCGGCTACCTGGGGACCTTCATGTACCAGTACGACATGCCCAAGGCCGAGCGCGACGCCGCCATGCTGGCCATCGACTCCGACCTGCTGGAGCAGATGGTTGGCCGGGTGGACATGGCTGACCTTCTGGACCAGGAGACCGTCGACCAGGTGACCGCGGATTTGCAGCGGCTTTCGCCCAGGACCCGGGCCAGGGGTGCCGAAGGACTGGCCGACCTTTTGCGCACCCTGGGCCCCATGGACCTGGCCGGGATTCGTCGGCGCATGCGCGGTCAGGAGGACGAATCGGTGACGGAGGCGCAGGTCCGGGCCATGCTGGATGAGCTGCAGGCCCAGTCCAGGGTGGTCCAGGTCAGACTGGGCGCTCGTGACTGCTGGGTATGGGCCGGTCAGGCGGGGCGGCTGACTGCGGTCCTGGGGCCCGGCATCATCCATCCATCCGCCCAGCCGACAAAGCAATCTGAATCGGACAGCGAGGCCTTCGACCAGCTGGTCAGGCAATATGCTGCAGTCCATGGGCCGTTCACCACCCAGGACCTCGCCGGCCGCCTGGGTCTGGGCAGTGCGCTCTTGGAGGACAGACTGCGTTCCCTGGTCGCCCGCGAGCTGCTCATGACCGGTGTCTTCCCCCGTCCTGACCTGAGTGCCTATGGCGAGCCCGGATGGGAGGGAGGCGAACCCTGCCGAGGATGGCTGGATCCAGGGGTCTTCCGTCGGCTGCGCTCGCGGTCCCTGGACAAGGCCAGCAAGGCCGCCAGCCCCGTTCCCGGCCATGTCTACAGCGACTTTCTCCTTCACCGGCAGGGTCTGGCACCCCTTGGCCAGGAGCCGTTGATGGGCACCGAGGGACTGCTGGAGGTGGTTGCGCAGCTGGAGGGACTGAATCTGCCGCCCACGCTCTGGGAGTCGGCCATCTTCCCGGCCAGGGTGCGTGATTACAGTCCCGCATTGATGGACGATCTGCTGGCCTCGGGCCAGGTGGTCTGGGTGGGGTCCGACCAGGGGGAGGGTCCGCTGGGCGCCGTGACCTTTTATCTGGCCGAGGACCTGGATGAGGAGCTTCCGGCACAATCCAGCGGTTCTCCGTCGGTCACGGATGAGGCCGGCAAATCGAGCAACCCGGGCAGCGGGGGCGATATGGAAGAGACCCTGCTGGATGTTCTGGCTGACGGGGGAGCCTACCGCTTCGATCGGCTTCTGCGCGCCTGTGCCGGCCGGGGCGGGGATGACATTGGGTCCCATGATTCCCAGGCCCCCGACCAGGAGGCCATGGCCCGGTCGCTCTGGGTGCTGGTCAGACGTGGACTGGTCACCAACTCCTCCCTGGCTCCGGTCCGGCGGCTGGTCCGAGGATCGGAACCGCAACGCCCGCGTAGGACCCGCCGTTTACCCCATGGACTGCGTGGACGCGGCAGACCCTTGGGTCGCGCAGCCTTGACGCGTGTGGCCGGCTCATCAACGCTGTCAGCGGCGATGGAGGGGTTCTGGACTCTGGTCGCGGATGAGCGCGGAGCGGCAGAAGTTGCAGCGGGAACTGGCATGACCGATTCGAGTGACAGATCCAGAGGTGGCCAGGACGATGACCGGCAGCGGACCGTCCGCCTGGTCCACGAGGAGCGAGCCGCCCTGGACCGCTATGGGCTCCTGGCCCCGGTCCTGCCCGAAGTGCGGTCCCTGCCCGGCGGATTCTCGGCCCTCTATCAGGTCTGCAGACGCATGGAGGAGGCAGGCCAGCTGACGCGTGGGGTCATCGTCGACGGTTTCGGCGGCGCCCAGTTCGCCCCGCGGGAGGTGATCGACCAGCTCAGGGGTTTCCAAGAGGATGATCGCAATGATGACGGTGAAGGCGGATCGGGGCAGCGAACTGCCGAACCCGTGGTCATGGACGTGACCGATCCAGCCAACCTCTATGGCACGGCCCTTGCCTGGCCGACCACATCAGGGGATGCCGGCGGCCGGCCCGTTCGGCGGATGGGGAACCTCCTGGTGCAGAATCGAGGCCGCGCCCTGGTCTATGCGGCACCCAAGGGTCATCATCTCCTGGTCTTCGGTCAGCCCGAGCGTGGATTGCTGGAGGCCGCCTTCGCCCAGCTGGCCTCATGGCTGAGGCGGGGCGGGCAGGGACGCATCCTCTTCAGTGATGCCAATGGCCGGCCCCTGACCATGCGCGAACCGGTGGGCATGGCCCTGGCCGCCGCCGGATTCACGGCCGGGCCGGGCGGCATGGCCCTCTACTGAGTCTGTGCCGAGCGCCCTCAGGCCACGAAGGCGATGGGCGCTGCCAGCTCCTGGCCGGAGGCATCCCGGCGCATGTCCACGTCGGGCAGTTCGACCGGAGAACCGGCTGCGGTGCTGGCGTGCAGGGGCCAAGCACCTACCCGTGCCAGCAGGAGGGTGTCCTGACCCTTGAGGAAGCGTTGGGAGCGCACGCCACCCGTGCCGCGGCCCTTGACCGGATACATCTCCAACGGGGTCAGCTTGCCCGACCCGTTCTCGGTGCCTGGAAGGGCCTCGGAGTCGCCGGCCACGGTCAGAACCACGGCCCCGGCCTGGGTGCTCATGCCATCCTCGCCGGTCTCCTGGTAGGTCCAGCCGATCTCCCCGGCCGGCACGACCGCGAAGGTGGCGACCTGGCAGCCCTGGGCCAGACGGATGCCAGCCATGCCTGCCGCATTGCGGCCCTGGGGTCGGACCTTGTCCCCGGTGAAGGTCAACAGGCTGGCATCCGAGGAGATGAATACCATGCGGTCCCCGTCCTGGCAGGGGGCTGCGAAGACCACTTGGTCGCCATCCTTCAGATCGATGACCGACCAGGAGTCCATGGTGGTAGGGGATTCGCGGTTCCAGCGCTTGACCGTGCCCAGCCGGGTGCCCAGGGCCAGGGGCCGGGAGTCGGCCATGTCGATGACGGTGACGGCGTGCTCGTCGGACTGTGGCTCGGTGCTGGTGGTCCCACCCAGGAGTTCGTCGGCCACGACGCCGCCGCTCAGGTTGGGGTTGGCGGTGGCCGGGATCAGCGGCAGGTCGGCCACAGGAGCCGTGATCAGCCGTCCAGCCGTGGTCACCAGGCCATAGGTGGCCAGGGTGGTGGTGGCGAATATGGCGATGATCTGGTCGTCGTGCCCCCTATCCTGGTTGCGTGGCCGGGTCCGCCAGGCATCCAGGGCGCCCGGAGTGCTGCGTGCCAGCAGGCCGGTGGCGCTCATCATGACCGTACAGGGCTTGTCCTCCATGTGCAGATCGCCGCCGTCTCCGCTGCGGCTGGTTCCTCCGCTTACCACCAGTGCAGCCTGTGGGCCAGCACTCACCTTGCCAGAGGTCTGCTGATCGCCGGCTGCTGCTGACTGCACGGGGGCAAGGTCGCCGGAGGGCTCCTGGTCCAGGATGACCGTGCGCCTGGGTGTGCCCCACTGGGCCACCGCCTGATCCATCTCCTGGATGACCAC
>NZ_JBVPQK010000062.1:0-12243 GCF_058197115.1 Bifidobacterium sp. POST2/T3 (B1) | reverse complement strand
GTGGTCATCCAGGAGATGGATCAGGCGGTGGCCCAGTGGGGCACACCCAGGCGCACGGTCATCCTGGACCAGGAGCCATCCGGAGATCTGGCCCCTGTGCAGTCGGCAGCCAGTGATCAGCAGACCGCTCAACAGACCACCAGTAAGGCCAGTGCTGGCCGAAAGGTTGCACTGGCGGTCAACGGAGGAACCAGCCGCAGCGAAGATGGTGGCGATCTGCACATGGAGGACAAGCCCTGCACGGTCATGATGAGCGCCACCGGACTGCTGGCACGCAGCACTCCAGGCGCCCTGGTTGCATGGCGGTCCCGGCCACGCAACCAGGACCGTGGGCATGACGACCAGATCATCGCCATATTCGCCACCACCACCCTGGCCACATACGGCCTGGTCACCACGGCTGGACGGCTGATCACCGCTCCTGTGGCCGACCTACCGCTGATCCCGGCCACCGCCAACCCCAACCTGAGCGGAGGCATCGTGGCCGACGAGCTCCTGAGCGGAACGGCCAGCACCGAACCCCAGGCCGACGAGCACGCCGTCACCGTCATCAACATGACCGACTCCCGGCCTCTGGCACTGGGCACACGCCTGGGCAAGGTCAAGCGCTGGAACCGCGAGTCGCCGACCACCATGGACTCCTGGTCGGTCATCGACCTCAAGGATGACGACCAGGTGGTCTTCGCAGCCCCCTGCCAGGACGGGGACCGCATGGTCCTTATCTCCTCGGATGCCAGCCTGCTGACCTTCACCGGGGACAAAGTCCGACCCCAGGGCCGCAATGCAACAGGCATGGCGGGTATACGTCTGGCCCAGGGCTGCCAGGTCGCCACCTTCGCGGTCGTACCGGCAGGGGAGATCGGCTGGACCTACCAGGAGACCGGCGAGGATGGCATGAGCACCCAGGCCGGGGCCGTGGTCCTGACCGTGGCCGGCGACTCCGAGGCCCTGCCAGGCACCGAGAATGGATCAGCCAAGCTGACGCCGCTGGAAATGTATCCGGTCAAGGGCCGTGGCACGGGCGGCGTGCGCTCCCAGCGCTTCCTCAAAGGTCAGGACACCCTGCTGCTGGCCCGGGTAGGCTCCTGGCCCCTGCATGCCAGCACTGCTGCCGGATCGCCGGTCGAACTGCCCGACGTGGACATGCGACGGGATGCCTCCGGCCAGGAACTGGCAGCACCTATCGCCTTCGTGGCATGAGGACGCTCAGCAAAGGCTCAGTAGAGGGCCATGCCGCCCGGCCCGGCCGTGAATCCGGCAGCGGACATGGCCATGCCCAACGGTTCGCGCATAGTCAGGGGTCGGCCATTGGCATCACTGAAGAGAATGCGTCCCTGCCCACCCCGCCTCAGCCATGAGGCCAGCTGGGCGAAGGCGGCCTCCAGCAATCCACGGTCCGGCTTGCCGAAGACCAGTAGATGATGACCCTTGGGCGCCGCATAGACCAGGGCGCGGCCTCGATTCTGCACCATGAGGTTCCCCATACGCCGAATGGGCCGACCGCTGCCATCCCCTGTTGTGGTTGGCCAGGCAAGAGCCGTGCCATAGAGGTTGGCAGGATCGGTCACATCCATGACCACGGGTTCAGGTGGCCGTTGCCCGGAATCATCGTTATCGCGCTCATCCTCTTGGAAACCTCTGAGCTGGTCAATCACCTCCCGGGGGGCGAACTGGGCGCCGCCGAAACCGTCAACGATGACTCCGCGTGTCAGCTGTCCGGCCTCCTCCATGCGTCTGCAGACCTGATAGAGGGCCGAGAATCCGCCAGGGAGGGACCGCACTTCAGACAGTACCGGAGCCAGGAGCCCATAACGGTCCAGTATGGCTTGCTCCTCGTGGACCAGGCGGACGGTCCGCTGCCGGTCAGCGTACTGGCTACTACCTCTAAGCTCATCGCTTGAATCATCCTTGTGAGTCCCTGACGCACCTCCCGCTGCTCCGCGCTCATCCGCAACCAGAGTCCAGAACCCCTCCGTAGCCGCTGACAGCGCTGATGAGCCGGCTGTCCGCGTCAAGGCCGAACGACCCAAGGGCCTGCCTCGTCCACGCAATCCATGGGGCAAACGGCGGGTCCTACCTGAGGTCTGTGAGCCTGACCCTCGGACAAGGCGCCGCACTGGAGCCAAGGAGGCGTTGGTGACCATTCCACGCCTGACCAGCCACCAGAGCGACCGGGCCAGAGCCTCCTGGTCGGGGGCCTCAGAATCAGTGGAATCAATGTCACTTCTGCCCCGACCGGCGCAGGCTCGCAGAAGCCGATCGAAGCGGTAGGCTCCGCCATCAGCCAGAACACCCAGCAAGGTCTCTTCCAGATCGCCCACGTTGCTCGAGTTGCTCGACTTGTCGGCCTCATCCGTGACTGGTAAAGAACCGGCAGCTTGTGCTGGCAGCTCCTCATCTAGGTCCTCGGCCAGATAAAAGGTCATGGCGCCCAGAGGCCCCTCGCCCTGTTCGGAACCCACCCAGACCACCTGGCCCGCGGCCAGCAGATCGTCCATCAATGCGGGACCATAATCACGCACCCTGGCCGGGAAGATGGCCGATTCCCAGAGCGCAGGCGGAAGAGCCAGCCCTTCCAGTTGCCCGACTACCTCCAGCAGCCCATCAGTGCCCATCAGGGGTTCCTGACCGAGGGGGGCCAGACCCTGCCGATGAAGAAGAAAGTCGCTGTAGACATGGCCGGGAACGGGGCTGGCAGCCTTGCTGGCCTTGGCCAGGGACCTCGAGCGCAGTCGACGGAAGACCTCGGTATCCAGCCATCCTCGACGGGGTTCGCCTCCCTCCCATCCGGGCTCACCATAGGCACTCAGGTCAGGACGGGGGAAGACCCCGGTCATGAGTAGCTCGCGTGCGACCATGGAACGCAGTCTGTCCTCCAAGAGGGCACTGCCCAGGCCCAGGTGGCCAGCCAGGTCCTCGGTGGTGAACGGCCCATGGACTGCAGCGTATTGCCTGACCAGCTGGTCGAAGGCCTCGCCGTCTGATTCCTTTGTTGGCTGAGGGGATGGCTGGATGCCTGGGCCCAGGACCGCCGTAAGCCGCCCCACCTGACCAGCCCATACCCAGCAGTCGCGAGCGCCTAGCCTGATCTGTACCACCCTTTGTTGGGCCTTCAGCTCTTCCAAAATGACTAGAACCTGTGCCTCCGTCGCCGGTTCGTCCTCCTGCCCGCGCATGCGCCGACGAATCCCCGCCAAATCCATGGGGCCCAGGATACGCAGCAGGTCGGCCAGTCCTTCGACCCCCTTGGCCTGGGTCCTGGGCGAAAGCCGCTGCAAATCAGCGGTCACCTGGTCTACTGTCTCCTGGTCCAGAAGGTCGGCCATGTCCACCTGGCCGACCATCTGCTCCAGCAAGTCGGAGTCGATGGCCAGCATGGCAGCATCGCGCTCGGCCTTGGGCATGTCGTACTGGTACATGAAGGTACCCAGGTAGCCGAAGAGCAGCCCTGAGGCCATGGGCGAGGGGGTCTTGGTAGAGGCCGGGACCAGACGGACGCTCCCCTGCTCCAGGTCGGCCATCAGCTCGCGCAGGGCAGGCATGTCGTAGACGTCCTGCAGGCACTCGCGCATGGTCTCCAGAACCAGGGGGAAGTCATCCTCCTTCAGGGCTGCATCCAGCAGACGGGAGGCCCGTAGACGCTGCTGCCAGAGCGGAACCCTGCGGCCGGGCTCCATCCTGGGCATGTAGAGCGAGCGGGCTGCGCACTGGCGGAAGCGGGCTTGGAAGAGCGCAGAGCCAACCAGATGCCGTCGAACCTCGCGTTCCACCTGATCGGGGGTGTATCCGAATATTCGCTGATCTTCCAGGAAGGCATCCGTGTCTGGAATCTGCACGACAATGCCGTCCTCGCCTGCCCAGACGGATCCGTCGTAGCCGCGCTCGCGGGAAAGCCGTGCGGCGATGGCCAAAGCCCAGGGCTCGTTGACCCTGCGTCCGTATGGCGAATGGAGGACCAGCCTCAGGTCGCCCTCCTCGTTGGGGCAACGCTCGACCACCAGATGCCGGTCGTCGGGCACCTGGCCCGTAGAGGCCTGCTGCTCGGCCAGAAAGGCGGCCAAATTGTTGATAGCAGGACGGTCCAGGCCGTCCTCCAACAGACGAGAGCAGACAGCTTGAGTGAAGCCCGGCCGACCGGAGGCGGTCTGGACCGCCGGTATCAGACCCTGGGACAGTTCCCTGGCAAGCTTGCCCAGGCGACGGCCGAAGGCAGGGTCACGTCCAGTGCCTTCACCATGCCAGAAGGGCAGTCTGGCGGAGCGTCCCGGAGCGGGCACCACCACCACACGATCGCGGGTGATCTGCTGGATCCTCCAAGAGGTGGTACCCAGGGTGATCACGTCTCCCTTTCGGGACTCATAGACCATCTCCTCGTCCAGCTCTCCTACTCGACGGGGTTTGCCGCCGGCGGCCTCTGAAGGCATGACCACACTGTAGGAACCACGGTCGGGAATGGTGCCTCCGGAGGTAACCGCCAGGCGTTGCGCGCCGGGGCGGGCTGTCAATGTGCCGGCCTGGTGATCCCAGACCAGGATGGGGCGGAAGGCGGTGAAGTCCTGTGAGGTGTAGGCGCCGCTGAGCATGCCCAGCACCGCCCGATAGACTTGCTGGTCCAAGTGGGCGAAGGGTGCAGCCCGTCTGACTGTGGCAAGCCAGTCCTGCTCCTTGAGTGGCCCCATGGCAGCTGCGGCCACCGTCTGCTGAGCCAGAACATCCAAAGGACTGCTGGGCATGATGGTGGGTTCGATATCGGCTTGGACCATGCTTTCCATGCTGGCCGTGCACTCCAGGATCTGCTCACGAGTCAGGGGGAAAAGCCTGGCTTGCGACACCCGTCCCACCTGATGGTCGGCCCGGCCCACCCTCTGCAGCCCCGAGGCGGTCGACAGCGGGGCATTGACCTGGATGACCAGATCGACCGAGCCCATATCGATGCCCAGCTCCAGGCTGGAGGTGGCTACCACGCACCGCAGCCTGCCGGCCTTGAGGTCGTCCTCAACCTGGCGGCGGCGCTCCTTGGACACCGAACCATGGTGGGCCATGGCAATGGGTTGGTCGACACTCAGGCCGGAAGTCCTATCGGAAGTGGACCCGGTGGCCGAATCGTAGTGGGCGGGCTCCCTGTCCTGCCCAGCCCTGCCGGTGGACTCAACTGTTTCATGGGATAAACCTGGCTGGTCGTGATTCAAGGCCTGCAGATCTGACTGGTGCAGGTCGTTCAACCGGGCGGTCAGGCGCTCGGCGAGGCCCCGTGAGTTGACGAAGACCAGGGTGGTGTGGTGGGACAGGACCTGGTCCAGAATGGCCCGTTCGACGGCAGGCCAGATGGATCCGCTTCTTTGGTCGCCATCCTGCCCATCCTGGCCCAATTGGCCGGGCGGCGCAGCCAGATCGCCCATGTCCTCCAGGGGTTCGATAAGCCGTAGGTCCATGGCTGTGGACGACTTGGGCTGAATCAGGCTGACGGGACGGCTGCCTCCCAGAAAACGGGCCACTTGCTCGGGCGGCCGGACCGTAGCCGACAGACCTATCCGCTGCACTGGCCGTCCGACCAGGTCGTCCAGCCGCTCCAGGCTCAGCGCCAGATGAGCCCCGCGCTTGTTGCCCGCCAAAACGTGGATTTCGTCCACAATAACGGTCTGGACGTTCTTCAGTGTGCTGGCCGTCTTTGAGGTCAGCATCAGATAGAGCGATTCGGGGGTGGTGACAAGAATATCCGGAGGATGAGCAGCCAGAGCCCTACGGCCGCGGGCATCGGTGTCCCCAGTGCGGATGCCCGTCCGGACCTTGGGCACTTTTCGTCCCTGTCTGGCGAAGCGCTCGGCAATGCCGTCCAGCGGATTCTGCAGGTTGCGGGCCACGTCCGTCCCCAGGGCCTTCATGGGCGAGACGTAGAGCACAGCGACACCTGGTTCCCGAGAGCGCCGAGGCCTGGTCACGAGCTCGTCAATTGCCCAAAGAAAGGCAGCCAGAGTTTTGCCTGAACCGGTGGGCGAGATGATCAGCGCATTGCCGCCCGAGCGGATGGCCGGCCAGGCTTGTACCTGGGTCGGCGTGGGACCTTCGGGAAAGGCCTGACGGAACCAGTCCGCCGTCTGCGGGGAGAAATTACCCAAGGGATCGTCCATATGCGTCACGCTCCTCTCCCCGTCCTTTTGGACATTCCTGAAGGTCAATCAGGTATCGATCTTGCTCCGGTCGAAGTCGTCGGCATTGTCCACGATGAACTGCTTGCGGGGCGGTACGTCGTCGCCCATGAGCAGGGGAAAGATGCCGGCCGCCTGAGCGGCATCCTCCATGCGGATACGGCGCAGCATGCGGGTCCTGGGGTCCATGGTGGTGTCAGCCAGCTGGTCGGCATCCATCTCACCCAGACCCTTGTAGCGCTGCACATCGGGATTGTAGTCGATGTGCTTGGCCTGTAGGTCGGCCAGCTTGCCTTCCAGCTCATCGTCCGAATAGGTGTAGATGAACTTCCCCTTGTTCTTGCCTGCAAGAGCGATTCGATGCAGGGGCGGCACGGCTGCGTAGACCCGCCCGTTCTCGATCAGGGGCCGCATGTAACGGTAGAAGAGGGTCAGCAACAGGATGCGGATGTGCGCGCCGTCAACATCGGCGTCGGTCATCATGATGACCTTGTTGTAGCGGGCCTGGTCGATGTCGAAGCTGGCTCCCGAGCCAGCACCGACCACCTGGATAATGGAGGCACACTCCTTGTTGGTCAGCATCTGGGACAGGGAGGCCTTCTGCACGTTGAGGATTTTGCCGCGAATGGGCAGCAGGGCCTGGAACATGGAGTTTCGGGCAGCCTTGGCCGTACCCAGTGCGGAGTCGCCCTCGACGATGAACAACTCAGCGATGTCGTCGTTGCCAGGCATGGAATCCGAGAGCTTGGAGGGCATGGAAGCTGACTCCAGGGCGTTCTTGCGCCTGGTGACCTCCTTGGTCTTGCGTGCCTGGACGCGGGCGTGCATCTCGCCGACGATCTTCTCCAGTACTTGGCCGGACTGCTCCTTGAAGCCGCGCTTGGAGCCACTGATCATTTGGCCGAACTGATCGTCGGTCATTCGGGTGACGATGGGTTTGACCTGGGCTGTACCCAACACATCCTTGGTCTGGCCCTGGAACTGCGGCTCGGCGATGCGTACAGTGACCACGGCCACCAGCCCAGCCAAGACATCGTCGCGCTCCACCTTAGTGTGAGAGTCCTTGAGGTTGACCTTGAGGCGGCGGGCATTGGCCTCCACGGCCTTGCGCACCTGACGGGTCACGGCGTTCATGAACCCGTCCACGTGCATGCCTCCGCCGGGTGTCTCCACCACATTGACGAAGCTACGGACGACTGAATCGTAGTCATTGACCCAGCGCAGGGCGATATCCACCCCGCAGACACGTTCCACCTGCTCGGCATGCAGCTCGCCGTCCGAACCCACTCGCTGGGTCTCCTCCTGGTAGGTGTCCTGTCCACTGATCCGCCAGATGTCGCTGACCGGCTCACCCTTGGACAGGAAGTCAACAAAGTCCGTCACTCCACCGGTGTGAAGGAACTCCTCCACTCGCTGATGGCCGGACTCGTCCTCCGGCTGCAGCATGAGCCGGTCAGCCCGCTCAGTGGCCGAAAGATTGGCGTCATCCCTCTCATGATCCGATCCGTCGGAATCAGAGCCATCTGAATGTCCGACCGAGGTTAGTGCAGCATCTGCCTGCGTGTCCTCGGCACGTTCGTCTCCGGCACCTTTTTCAGAGATATCGCCGCTGTCAGGCGATTCACGAAGGTTCTCATGAATGTCCTGATCGTCCTGGACCGGAGCGGGGTCGCCGTCAACCTCCAGGCGCAGGTCCTGTTCGGCGCTTCCTGTAGCCGGAATGCGGTCGTCAATCACGGTGATCTTGAGGCCGGGCACCAGGAAGCTGGTCTGACGCACCCGGTCAATCAGCTGGGCGTAGCTGAACCGGGCCGTAGTGTTGAAGATTTCTGGGTCAGCCCAGTAACGCACCCTGGTGCCGGTACGGGACTTGGGCACGCTGCCCACTACCTCCAGGGGCGTAGGCCGGTTCTTCCTGGTGCGTTTAAAGGGCGAGTCAGGCGATGGATGCTCCGAATCTGGGTCCTGGTAGGTGCCAGGATGACCCTGGTGGAACCGCATCCGATGGGTCTTGCCATCCCTGTCCACCTCCACGTCCAGTCGGGAGCTCAGGGCGTTGACCACCGAAGAGCCCACTCCGTGCAGGCCGCCCACAGCCGTGTATGAAGAGTTACCGAACTTGGCGCCGGCGTGGAGCTTGGTCAGGACCACCTCCACGCCGGTCAGCCCTGTCCGAGGTTCAATATCGACAGGGATGCCTCGGCCGTTGTCGTCAACCTCGATGGAGCCATCCCGGTGCAGGATGACCTTGATGTGGTCGCACTGGCCAGCCAGGGCCTCATCCACGGCATTGTCGATGATCTCCCAAAGGCAATGCATGAGCCCCTGGCTGTCCGTGGTCCCGATGTACATGCCTGGACGCTTGCGCACTGCATCCAAGCCATCCAGGACCGTCAGACTGCCGGCACCATAGGACTTTCCCTTATCAGGCTTTTTCGCCACCATTTACCTCGCCGTTCACCTCATGGCGCCCAGGAGGATACAGCTCCTCACATGGGCCGTCGCTTACGCACCGATGACCATTTCTAGCAAGGAGGCCTCGACAGTGTCAGAGTCTCCCCACCGGGCGTAGAGGTCACTGATCCAGGAAGTCCCGCAGGGTCTGCGAGCGCGAAGGATGCCGTAGCTTGGACATGGTCTTGGACTCGATCTGGCGAATGCGCTCACGGGTGACCCCGTAAACACGGCCGATGTCGTCCAGGGTCTTGGGCTGCCCATCCTCCAGACCATAGCGCATTTTAATGACGCCGGCCTCGCGGGGGCTCAGGGTCTCAAGAACCTGCTGGAACTGTTCCTGCAGCAGAGAGAAGGCCACAGCATCCGATGGGGCGATGGCATCGGTGTCCTCGATCAGATCACCGAACTCCGAGTCGCCGTCCTCACCCAGAGGGGTGTGCAGGGAGATGGGCTCACGCCCATACTTCTGGACTTCCTGAACCTTCTCGACAGGCATGTCCAGCTCCCGCGCCAGCTCGTCGGGGGTGGGCTCGCGGCCCAGGTCCTGCAACATCTGACGCTGAACGCGGGAAAGCTTGTTGATGACTTCGACCATGTGGACGGGCACGCGGATGGTTCGGGCCTGGTCGGCCATAGCACGGGTGATGGCCTGGCGGATCCACCAGGTGGCGTATGTGGAGAACTTGTAGCCCTTGGTATAGTCGAACTTCTCCACAGCGCGGATCAGACCCAAGTTGCCTTCCTGGATCAGGTCCAGGAAGAGCATGCCCCTGCCGGTGTAACGCTTGGCCAGGGAGACCACCAGTCGCAGATTGGCCTCCAGCAGATGATCCTTGGCCTTCTTCCCGTCATTGGCAGCCCACTTGAGCTCGCGGCGGCGCTTGAAGTCCATGCCCTCGCCCTCGGTGTCCAGCAGATGCTGGGCATAGAGGCCGGCCTCGATACGCTCCGAAAGGTCCACCTCCTGCTCGGCGTTCAGCAGGCTGACTCGGCCAATCTGCTTGAGGTAGTCCTTAACAGGATCGGCGGTGGCGCCAGCGGTGACCACACGACGCTTGGGGTTGCCTGAGGGGGTGACATTCTCGTCGTCATCAGAATCGTCGACAACGAAGGCACCCTTGACCTTGGCAGCGAGGGCATGAGCGGCCTTGCGGTCCTCCTCGGCCTCATCCTCGACCTGGGAGGCCTCATCCTCCTCCTGATCGTCCTCGTCGGGCTCGTCCTCCAGCTGATCCTCGCCCTTGTCCAGCTGGTCGTCGTCCTCCTGGTCCTCTAGCAGGTCCTCGTCGGGCTCTTGCTCCTCCTGCTGCAGGACGGGCTCCTCTTCGACCTTCTTCGTGGTCTTGGAGGCCGGGCGGTGGTTCGTCTTGGTAGCCGAAGTGCCGGCAGTGGCGGTCTTGCGGGCTGTGGTCTTGCGGGACGCCTTGCTACTGGTCTTGGACCTGGTGGCGGTCTTGGTCTTGCCGGCGGTTGAACTGGTCCGGCCCTTTCCGGTATCCACTGTGGCTGTCTTGGCTGACTTGGTGTCCTTCGTGGCCAAATTCTCCTCCTGGATCATCCCACCCGCCGACACTGCTTTTAAGGCACAGCTATGGCAAGGTCAAATCGTAGACTCACTAAGTGAACCACCCCAGGGGGACGATTATTCCCGATTCAGCCCGATTGCCTCCAAGCTGGGTCGATACTACGGCCGATCAGTGCTTGAACGATGGCTGCCAGGCTGCATGAGCGGTCGTCGTCCAGTGCTCCCTCAGCAAGACCGGACGCCCGGGATCCCCCACTCCACCAGTCGACATAGGCCGCGACCGCCAGTGGTTGGGACCGGAACCCCGGCGGAACCTTATCCGCCATGGCTTCAAGCATGGCCAGTCCAGCCTGACAACGGGGTTGATCCGGCCGTGTCGCAGGATCCTTGAAGACCGAATCCAGAATGCTGCAGAGCGCCGTCACGTTGGATGGATCGTTGGGACGAACACACAGGTCCAGCAACCGATCCCTGTGCAGACCAGGCTCAGGCGCCAGGATGGACAGAATAAGCCCGTCGCGTATGGCCAGGGTCTCCTTGATGGCCACAGCCAGACGGTCAGCTGTATCGGAGTCCAAAGGCGGGTACGGCTGCTGCCCTTTCAAGCCGGCAGTCCAGTCCGTCAAGGGTTGCCGGAGCCATCGCCTGTCAGCATCTTCCACACCCCATCGTCGTCGGCCCTCTCGGTAGTTCTCAACAAGTTTTGTCATGCCGTCTTCGTGCATGTCACTCATACAGTCATCGCCTCCCATCCGCTCCCGGTCTGTGGTCCGGGGAGCCTTGGCACCATCCTGAACCAGTTGGAACCGTTGGGAAGGCCACAGCCGATCATGTGGTCAAGTGGGGTCATCCATCCACCATGTTCCTTGCAGCCATGGGCCGTGCAGCCCACCCGCTGGGCAGATATGCAGATAGGCTCTAAGGCATGAAGAGCGTGACAGCAGCACGGGTCGAACAGCGTATGGAGGAACTGCTCCATCTCCATTGCAACCACCTGACTGCTCCGAGGCCCGGACCGGACCATCCCCTAGATCAGGACCCCTCCCAGGAGGCTTTGCAGGCGGTCATTCTCCAGGCAATCGAGGCTGGCCGAGGCGGCAAGCGGCTGCGTGCCCTGCTGCTCTGCGACGTCTGGAGGGCTCTGGAATCCGAGCAGAATCCAGACCGTGAACAGGCGGTAGTGGACCTTGCCTGTGCCCTGGAGGTCTACCAGACTAGCGCCCTGGTCCACGACGACATCATTGATGGCTCCCCCCGTCGCCGTGGCCGCCCTGCCGCGCATCTGGCTCTGAGCCGGTCGATTGCCGAAAACAATCCAAACGACCGGGCCCCCGCCCGACCTGATGCTCGCGGCACTGGCTTGGGCATCCTCCTTGGCGACCTGCTGGCATCGCTGAGCACGGCCCTGGCCCTCCAGGCGGCTGCCGACCTGCCTCAGGGGCCGGCCATCGGCAGGGTCTTCCAAGCTATACAGACAGCTGTGGTCACCGGACAAGTCCTGGACATGGGGATGGAAGAGGCTTCCCTGGACGATCCGGAACGTCTGCGCAGCCAGGCCATGCACACCATGGCATGGAAGACCGCCTCCTACACCACCATGGCCCCCCTGGCTCTGGGGTTGCTAGCTGCCGGAACGGACCTGAAAGAGCATAAAGTGTCAGTGCACGCCCTAGGCCTGGATCTGGGACTGGCCTTCCAACTGTCGGACGATCTGCTGGATGTGGCAGGCGACGACCGCCACACCGGCAAACCCGTGGGAGGCGATATCCGCGAGGGCAAGCGGACCGTCCTCCTGGCCGACACTCTGGCCATGGCCAATCCTGACCAGGCCAAGGAGGTTCGCCGTCTCTACGATTCCCCCTCCCAACGCCGCAAGGATACCCAGGTGAATATGGTCCGTGACCTGATGCAGTCCTGCGGTGCTGTAGAGGCCAGTCGTCGACGCATAGCCGACCTGTCCGTCCGAGCCCAGGCCCGAGCCCAGGCCCTGGCCGACGACCTGCACCTGTCTGCCAGGGGCCGAACCATCTTCCTGAAGGCCTGCCGACGCTTCCTGCCGCTTGCCACCACCGCCGGGTATCATGAACGTGTATCTTCCATTGATGCCGAGGCCGG
>NZ_JBVPQK010000061.1:0-12326 GCF_058197115.1 Bifidobacterium sp. POST2/T3 (B1) | reverse complement strand
ATGCCGGGAATCGTGATCGTCGGGGCCCAGTGGGGCGACGAGGGCAAGGGCAAGGCAACGGATCTGATCGGCGAGCACATGGACTACGTCGCCAGGTTCAACGGGGGCAACAACGCCGGCCATACCGTCGTCGTGGGTGACCAGGAGTATGCCCTCCACCTTCTGCCTTCGGGGATCATTCATCCGGCCATTACCCCGGTCATCGGCAACGGCGTCGTGGTGGACCCGGCCGCCCTCTTCGAGGAGATCGATGGACTCCAGTCCCGTGGCGTTGATTGCAGCCGGTTGAGGATCAGCGAGTCCGCGCACATCATCGCCCCCTACCATCGGACGCTGGACAAGGTGACCGAGCGCTTCCTGGGCAAGCATAAGATCGGCACGACAGGCCGCGGAATCGGCCCGGCCTATGCCGACAAAATCAACCGTGTGGGTATTCGTGTGCACGACCTGTTCAATGTCGACCACCTGCGCGACAAGGTGGAGGCCAGCCTACACCAGAAGAACCAGATGCTGGTCAAGCTCTACAACCGCCGGGCCATCGAGGTGGAGGCCACCGTTGAAGAGCTGGCGGGATACGCCGAGCGGCTCAAGCCTTACGTGGCCAATACCTCATTGATGCTCAACCAGGCTCTGGAGCAGGGCAAGAACGTCCTCTTCGAAGGGGGACAGGCCACCATGCTGGACGTGGACCATGGCACCTACCCCTTCGTCACCTCATCCAATTGCACAGCGGGTGGCGCCTGCACCGGTACCGGCGTGGGCCCGACCAAGATCGATCGGGTGGTCGGCGTGGCCAAGGCCTATGTGACTCGCGTTGGCGAGGGGCCCTTCCCCACGGAGCTGGACAACGAGCAGGGCGAATGGCTGCGCCGTCAGGGCCATGAGTACGGGGTAACCACTGGCCGCTCCCGCCGCTGCGGCTGGTTCGATGCGCTGGTCAGCCGCTATGCAGTACAGATCAATGGCCTGACCGACATCGTGCTGACCAAGTTGGATGTTCTCTCCGGTCTGGAGACCATCCCGGTCTGCGTGGGCTACGACATCACCCGGTCCGACGGCTCACGCGTCAGGGTGGACCAGATGCCTGTGGACCAGGCCGAGTTCCAATCCGCCCAGCCGGTATACGAGGAGCTGCCGGGCTGGCGCGAGGACATCTCCGGTGCCAAGAGCTTCGACGAGTTCCCGACCAAGGCCAAGGACTACATCCACCGTCTGGAGGATCTGTCTGGCTGCCGCATCTCTGCTGTGGGTTCGGGCCCGGGCCGCGACCAGATCGTGCAGATCCATTCTCTGATCGACTGAGGAAGATTCATGGGTCTGCCCCTGCCTGACCGCCTTCCCCGGGGCGGTCAAGAGTCGACTTCAGCGGCGTGAGTCACTGTCGGCCGCTGATTTTAGGTGCGGGACCCATGGTCTCCCTCAGTATGAATGTGGCTTTGGCAGTAATATGGCGGTGGGGCAGTTTATTTCCATTGGCCAAGCGAATAGCCATTTGTGCAGCTGTCCGGCCGTAGGCGTTTGGCTCGTGGTGCACTGTTGAAATGCCTAGGGGTCCGGCCAGTTCTCTGTCGTCAAACCCCACCACTGATATGTCATCCGGTACCCGGATTCCCAAACGGCGGAGTTCATGGACCAGGCATATGGCCACTTCGTCGCTGATGCAGCATACTGCTGTCGGGCGTGGGGCCAGTGCCAGAATTGCACTGGCTGCCAGCTTGCCGATGTCTCCTTGGTAGGGGATGGCAATCTCGTAGTCGTCTCTTCTCGGAATGGCTCCCTCTTCAAGTCCAAGGTGGTATCCGGTTATGCGCTGGTCAGCATCCCAGACGAAGTCCTTATTGAATTGTGTCCGTTTGAGATATGCGATGTTGGTGTGACCGATGGCGATCAGACGGCGAATCAGATCCCTGGTAGTGGTGACTTCATCGATTCCGATTGATGCATTGCTGTAGCGGTCATCCAAATGCATGGTGTTGACACCCACGATGGGCATGCCGGTGCTGCGCAAGGTCTGCCCCTCTTGGTCGGTAAGGGCGAAGGACGAGATGATCATGGCATCGGCGTTGCGCTTGACTGGCATCGAGGAGAAGAATTCAGCGCGTTGTTTTTTATCTGCTACCCGATAAGACAGCAGGTCATACCCTTCTTCGCAGAGTGCTGAATAGACTCCTTCAGCAAGTTCGGAACTGTACCATCCTGAAAGGTGATTACCGACAATCAGTGCTATTCTGCCTGTCTTACCGCTGCGGAGCCTTGATGCTTCCTTTGAAGCGGTGAATCCGAGCCTGGCGCTTGCTTCGAGCACCTTGGCTCTGGTGTTGTCAGAAACACGGTTCTTGCCTTGGAGCGCTCTGGAAACCGTTGATGCAGATACTCCAGCTTCTTTGGCTACATCATAAATAGTCGGCTCTCTCATCTCTTACGCCCCTTGGTTGGTGTCACAGTATGTCGCAGTATTAGTACAACCGATTTTACAACGGTAACTTCTGATGAATAGAGACGACTAGAACCGGCCGATGCCGCAACTAGTCGTTGCTATGGTTGGGGATTCGTCGGCAAGCATCCAGGAGGATCGATTTGACATGTGAGGAAGTGTTTTATACACTGTGTGCAACCGATATCATAAATCTATCAATATTAGGAGGATAGGTCACAACTTATCGTTTATTTAACATGAATAAAATCGGTTTTATATGTTCATCAATGTTGTGAACATTTGAGGAGTAGAAACAATGATGAAATCAGCGGTTAAGCACGGTGGCGTAGCTCTGCTTGCAACAGGCATGATTCTATCGCTGGCAGCGTGTGGGCCAGGTTCCACTGGCTCGTCCGAGAGCAGCAATGAACCGTCTTCAGTCAGCACGGATTTGGGCTCGAAGTCGTATGAGCTTAAGCTCTGGGACGGCGCAGGGCTCAAGACAGTAGACGATGCGCTCATCAAGGGGTTCCAGAGCAAATACCCTAATATCCATATCAAGGCCAACTATGATCCGGACAATGTTTCGGCTCAAAATGGGCCGCGTGTCATTTCTTCCACCGATGCTCCGGATATAGCGCGCCTGACGGATGTCAACACTGCGGTCAGCGGTCACCATGTGATATCCCTCGAACCGTATGTAAAAGCATACGGATGGAAGGTCCCCAAGTCCCAAACGCAACTGTATAGGGCTGATGCCAAAGGCAGACTGGGTGATGGCGACTTATATGCGTTGCCCAATTCCTATTCGGTTTCAGGCGTGTATGTCAATACCAAACTGACAGCCAAGGCAGGAATTGCCGATCTTCCCCGTACCGTGGATGAATTTGAATCGGATATGGGCAAGGCTAAGGATGCAGGCCTCATTCCTATGATGACCTATGCGAAGGACGGCGGGACATCATTCGCTTTCCAAGCGATGATGACCAACACTGACTCGGTGCAGTCTGTGCAGGACTGGATATTGCAAAAGCCAAAAGCTGATTTCAGGACCAAGGGTTCAAAGGAGGCGGCGCAAAAACTCCAGGATTGGAACAAAGAGGGGTACTTGCCGCAAGGGGTCAATGCCATCGATGCTTCCACCGCCTTAAGCAGATTCACCGCTGGCGAGGGTGTGTTCTTCCCCAGTGGAAACTGGAATTTGGCAACAGTGGCCAAAGCCCTGGGTGACGATGTGCAATTCATTCCCTTCCCGGCGAATTCTGCCAATGAGCAGCCAAGCATTGCATCCAATGCGGGAAGCTTCTTCGGAATTCCTAAGAACTCCCGAAACAAAGACGCAGCAGCTTGCTTCCTCAATTACACGCAGAGCGATGAAGCCCGGCAGATCATAGCGGACGTCAGCGGGTACTATCCGAAGACAGTCGAGGGCCAGTCCCTGCCAAAGGCGCAGAGTGCTCTTCAGCGCAGCATGTTTGACTACTACAAGGATGTCTTCGATTCGGGCAGATCGACTGGCTTCATCAACGACGCCACAGCCGGAATCCAGTCAAGCGGGCTCATCCCCAACTTCCAGCTCTTGCTCGACAACAGTCTTACCGCTCAACAGTTTACGGAAAAGATTCAGCAGGAGTACAGCCAAGAGGTGCGGCATTGAGCACGTATCTCGCAAATCGGCGGCGCGCGAGGTCGGCATCGGCCTCGCGGGCTGCCGATGCCCTCCCGGCTCGCGGCAGGAGTCTGAGCTCCACCCTGGTAGGTTGGTTGTTTCTGCTTCCCGGGCTGGCCTTCTACCTGGTCTTTGTGTTCTGGCCGATCATTCAGACTGCCTGGTATTCCTTCTATGACTGGAACGGCATTGATGCCAGCACTTGGGTGGGCGTGAAGAATTTCGTCAAGGTCTTCACCGATCCTGTGCTGCTGGGAAGCATAGGGCACTCGTTCTACCTGGTTATCTTCTTCTCGTTGATACCCATCGTTTTGGGAATGATCATCGCATCGTTGATCCGTGATATTCGTGCCAAAGCGGTCAGCACTTTTGCTCAGGTCTGTCTGTTTTTGCCTCGTGTCATCCCTGGAGCGGCGGCGGCCGTGGCTTGGACCTGGATGTTGGCACAGGACGGCATTGTCAATCAGATGCTCAGCGCAATGGGTCTGGGGGAGCACGCCACCTCATGGCTGGGCAACCAGCACACTGCGTTGACATCAGTCGGCATCATCGGTTTCTGGTTGCAGCTGGGCTTCTGCATCGTGTTGCTATCGGCTGGCATCGGAGGCATCGATAAATCCTTATATGAAGCGGCCAGCATTGATGGAGCAGGTTGGTGGAGCCAGCTCTGGCATATCACGCTGCCTGGGTTGCGCGGGCAGATCGCTGTCTGCCTGACTATGACGGTTGTGGCAGCTCTGGCCAGCTTTGATGTGGTCTTCATGGCCACCCAAGGAGGTCCTGGCTACAGCACGATGGTACCTGGCGTCATGGTATATCGACTGGCCTTTACGCAGAACCGGGTCGGTCTGGCTTCGGCGCTCGCACTGGTGCTTATGGTGCTCGTGTTGCTTGTGGTGGGCCCGCTCCAGCGACTGGTGCAGGGGAAGGAGGAAGCATGAAACAGTCACTCTCTGTGCGTGTGCTGGGGAACCTCACCCTGGCCGTGACTATCATCTTTTCGATACTGCCCTTTGTCAGCATGTTTTCGGCAGCCGTACAGCCGCAGGGTTCCATGCCGCACGGGATCCAATTCACGGCACACCCTCATTGGGAGAACTTTGCAGCCGCCTGGAAGGTGGCGAATATCACCCCTTTGCTGATATCCAGTGCAATCCTTGTCCTCGTTGTAGTGCCGGTTGTGCTCATTTGCTCAGCAATGGGCGGTTACGCTATGGGCTCTCTTCATGTGAAGGGTGGATGGATCGCCTATGGCCTGCTCTTTGTCGGCCTGACCCTGCCCTTCGAAGTGCTCGTTACCCCCCTTTACTATGAAATCCAATCCATGGGGCTGCTCAATACCAGATGGGCGCTCATCCTGCCGATGATCGGGCTCAATATGCCATTTGGCATGGTCTGGATGCAAGCCTATTTCTCGCAGATGCCCAAAGATCTGATTGAGGCGGCAAGCATCGACGGTGCCAACCATTTCAGGATCTTCCGCAGCATTCAATTACCTTTGGTCGTTCCTGCCCTGTCTTCATTAGGCATACTGACTTTCCTCGCCACGTGGAATCAATTCCTTCTTGCCGTCGTCCTCATTGACGACCCAACCAAGCGGACTATGGCCGGTGCGTTACAGTCTTTCGTTGGTCAGTATTCCACTGATGTGGTCCTTTTGAATGCGGGCTCTCTGTTGATCATGGCGCCGACGATGATACTGTTCATTTTCCTGCAAAGATACTTCATCAAGGCCATGCTTGATGGATCGGTAAAGGGCTGAAAGTCGTGACAATAGATAACATGCATGATCCGGACTGGTGGAGGTCTGCCGTCGTCTACCAGATTTATCCTAGGTCCTTCCGAGATTCCGACAATGACGGCATAGGGGACCTGCGAGGCATTGAGAGTGGCCTGGAGTATCTGGCTGATCTTGGTGTGGATGCAATCTGGCTGAGTCCCTTCTACCCCTCTCCTATGGTCGACGGTGGTTATGATGTAGCCGACTATAGGGATGTGGATCCCAAACTGGGCACGTTGGCGGATTTTGATTCGATGCTGGAGCATGCCCATTCCCTTGGCATCAAGGTCATCATCGATATTGTGCCTAATCATTGCTCGGATCAGCATCCCTGGTTCAGGCAGGCCTTGGAAGAAGGACCTGAATCGTCCATGGGGTCCAGGTTCGTCTTTCGGCGAGGACGTGGGAGACATGCCGAGTTGCCGCCGACCAATTGGCGCTCTGAATTCGGCGGCAGCGCCTGGGAGCCCTGCGGATCTGGCTGGTATTACCTTCATTTGTTCTCCAAGGAACAGCCTGATTTCAACTGGGACAATCCAAACGTAAGGGAGGAATTCCTTTCTATTCTGCGATTCTGGAGCGGCAGAGGAGTCGATGGTTTCCGTGTGGACGTATCGCATGGGTTGGCCAAGGACCTTCGTGATCCTCTTCGTGACAGACCGGATCCGGAGGTCATGGCGCCTATGTGTGATGACGGTAGCGATCCATTGTTTGACAGAGACGAAGTCCATGAGATTTACAGATCATGGCGGACGGTCCTGAACCAGTACGATCCTCCCCGCATGGCCGTGGGGGAGTCCTGGACTCCTATCACTGACCGGGTCTTTGCCTATGCACGCCCGGATGAGCTTGGATCGGTCTTCGATTTCTCATTAGCAAAGGCTTCTTGGGATTTGGATGAGTATGCGTCAGCCATAACCAGGACATGCCGCGGTTTCAAGAAAGTCGGAGCTACGCCCAGCTGGGTCCTTGGCAATCATGACGTTCCACGGCTGGCTTCGCGGTTGGCTCTGCCCAAGGGTGTCGATGAACGCGCCTGGGTGGCTTCGAATGGAACCGATCCCGTCGTTGACCGCGAGGTCGGGTTACGGAGAGCCCGGTCTGCCGCCATGATCATGCTGGCTCTGCCGGGAACCGCATACATCTATCAAGGCGATGAGTTGGGGCTGCCGGAAGTCACCGAACTTAAGTCGACAGATATCCGTGATCCTCAGTGGGAACGATCCGGGCACCGAGTCAAAGGGAGGGATGGATGTCGTGTGCCGATTCCATGGACGAGCGAGCATGAAGAATCCTTCGGCTTCAATAAGGGTGCCACCCCATGGCTACCGCAGCCTGCCTGGTTCGATCACTACTCCATAGAGTCTGAAATGCGATCGGATAAGTCGGCTCGTTCCCTGATTAAAACGGCTCTGGCTCTGCGCAGCAAGTGGGTTGAAGATGATATGGACGTGAAGGTTGACGTTGTCGATGATGGGCTGACCCACACCTTGGAATTAGTCTTGGCTTCCGGTTTGAGAAGCATGACCAACTTTGGTAGATCGTCGGTGAGGTTGCCGGTCTCGGCCAAGTGTTTGTTGAATAGCAATGTCGTTGAATCAGCAAATGGAGCGGTTTGGCTAGCGCCTGATGCCACGGTCTGGTATACGACAAAGATATGTGAGTGACAGATACGCAAAGAAAGATGTCGGCATAGAAAGGATGGGTATGCGTTCGCAGCTGGCAGGAGATCCATTGGGGCTGACGCTCGTCAAATCCAGCGTAAGCAGGTCGATCAATGCTGAGAATCCCCGTGGTGAGAAAGGCCGGGGAGCCATGTCAGCAGGAGAGCTTGGGCCAGGCAGGAAAGGCAGCCCCTGCATCAGGAATCTGGAACCGGGTTCGTCTGTGGTACTGGCTGATATTGAAGGCACTGGCGTCATTAATCACCTTTGGTTCACGGTGGCGGATAGAACCAGTGATGCGGATCGATATGTTCTGCGTGATCTTGTGCTCAGGATTTACTGGGATGATGAGCAGACTCCCTCGGTTGAGTGCCCCCTCGGTGATTTCTTCTGCTGCGGTTTTGGACAGGTCTGTCGAGTCGACTCCCTGCCCATACAAGTGGTGCCGACAGGAGGGCTGAACGCCTATTTCCCCATGCCGTTTGGCAGACGCGCCCGTCTTGTTTTGGAGAACCAGCACGTGAATGTTGTGCCGGCCTTGTTCTATCAGATTGATTACTCGTTGCAGGACGATCCGCTGCCAGCGAGTACGGGATATTTCCATGCCCAATGGCGTAGGCAAAAGGTAACTGTTCCTGGGCAGGACTACGTCGTTCTGGACGGGGTCCGGGGCAGAGGCCAGTACATTGGAACATATCTGGCCTTGAGTGTGCTTGAGCGCTACTGGTGGGGAGAAGGTGAATTCAAATTCTATATCGATGGGGATGAGGCATATCCAACGATATGTAGCACTGGTACCGAAGATTATTTTGGAGGAGCTTGGAGTTTTGCCGTCCCAAGCGCTGAAGGGACCAGTGAGCAGACATACTGTGCGCCCTTCTGCGGGTATCCCTTCTATAGCAACCATGATTACTCGATACGCAATCGTTATCACAATGATGATTGCCCTCCAATGCGGGGGTTGTATCGGTGGCATATACCGGATCCGATCCGATTCGAACAAGATCTACGCGTCACTTGGCAACAAATTGGATCAGGGTTCCAAGGCGCTTTTGAACGAAGCGACGATGTGTCCACAGTCGCCTATTGGTACCAGTTGGAACCTCATGGTGCTTTTCCTGCTCTTCCCTTAGCGCGTGATCGGTGGCCTCGTTGACGCGAAGGAAGGCTGCAGGAGAATAGAATCGCTGTATGGCACATGTTTTGTCTTCTGCTGACCATGATTCCGGTTCCTTGGGCGGTCTGGAATCTCTGCCATATGTCCTGACCTTTCCCCAGGCCCTGGGTACTGGAATCATCATCAATACGGCAAAACTGGTGCCAGCCCAGCTTCGTAAGAGGATGGCAGACCTGATAGAGGATTATGAGTCGGCGCTTTCCCGATTTCGTCCCGATTCATTGCTCGCTTCCATGGCAAAGGCTGATAATGGTGGAGAATTTGTTTTTCCTTCGTACTGCTGTCCTCTTTTTGAATTGTATGACCGTTTTTATGCCCTGACCGAGGGGCGGCTTGACCCTGCCGTGGGCGCTGACCTGGTGGCACTTGGCTACGGTCCGGATATGAGTTTCGTTATGCAGGCGGGGGCCTCAGGAAAATTGGGGCGCATACATGGTCGTCCAACCTGGGCTTATGATGTTCGGCGGAACGGGGCGACCTTGATAACGGCAGGTCCGATCCACCTGGACTTCGGGGCCATGGGCAAAGGGTTTCTAGTTGATCTGTTGGGCGCCTTCTTGGCGGATGCTGGCGAGTATGTGATAGATGCGGGGGGTGACATGGGGGTGCGGACGCCAACGCCGATCACCGTTGCCATGGAGGATCCCTGTGATCAAGCCAATGCGGTGGGTGTCGTCTCGCTTTCGTCGGGTGCTTTGTGTGCTTCGGCTCCCAGTCGCAGGCATTGGACCTCTCGTTACGAAAGGGAAGGTGAAGCTGGTCTGATCAGTCTCCACCATATTCTCAATGCAATTGACGGTACTCCCGTGCAGCAGGTTCTTGCTACATGGGCGCTTGTCGGTTCTGGCTCTTTTCCTGTTGCAGTTGCGGATGGCCTGGCGACGGCCCTGTTCCTGATGGATCCGTCGGATCTGGCGTTTCATGTGGATTATTCCTGCGCCGTGCTTCGTTCGGATCGACGGTTCATCGTCTCATCCGCTTTCCCTGGTGAAGTGTTCACCAACCTGGATAGTCATCCTATTGCATCGCGATGAATCTGCTGTTTCGCATATTGGACTATCAGGCACCTATTCAGGTACTCGGATTTATGGTCAAAAACATTGCGGGTGGTGGTTTCATCCGTTGGAAGACGATGGAAGGAGGTTCGCTGCGATGACGTGGAAGTATGGTATGGCAAGTGTTAGTGCCCTGTCAGTTCGAATTATTAGCCCGTCTTCGCAGGCGGACTGATTCGTCGATCTTCGGATTGTGCGACCCCGCCGGAAGGCAGGGCCGCTAAGTAGATCAACTTCATCTCATCGGATCCTGCTCATGTCGGGATCTTTTCATAAATGCCGGTTAGACAGTTAAAGAAATCGGCTGGAGAGAAAGAGATGATGGTGATGGAGAAACATACAAACGAAGTGGAAAGTCCGAGCGCGGCGGGTAGACCAGCGGTCTCTCGTAGCTCGGTCCGCACAGTCATCGGGGCCTCCATGGTCGGCACGGCCATCGAGTTCTACGATTTCTACGCTTATGGGACGGCTTCGGCCAACTATTTCCCCAAGCTTTTCTTCCCCAAAACCGATCCGACTGTGGCCCTCCTGGCCTCTCTGCTGACCTTCGCCATCGCTTTCATCGCGCGGCCACTGGGATCCTTGATCTTCGGACACTTTGGGGATCGTCAGGGACGCAAGACCACGCTCGTGGTCTCGCTGCTGACCATGGGCTGTTCCACAGTTCTGATCGGCGTCCTGCCCACCTATGCCACATGGGGACTCTGGGCTGTGGTGGTCCTCTGCCTCTGCCGGTTCGTCCAAGGAATAGGCCTGGGCGGCGAGTGGTCTGGCGCGGCCCTGGTGGCCACCGAGAACGCCCCGGAAGGCAAGAGGGCGCTCTACGGCTCCTTCCCTGAGCTGGGCGCCCCCATCGGCTTCTTCCTGGCCAACGGGACCTACTTCCTGTTAGAGATTTTCTGCACCCCCGAGCAGATGCTGAGCTGGGGCTGGCGTGTTCCCTTCCTGCTCTCCGCCATCCTGGTGGTCGTAGGACTGGCCGTGCGCGTCTCCATGCAGGAGACCCCCATCTTCCAGATGGCTCTGGATCAGCAGAAGGTCGTCAAGACCCCGCTGTTGGAGGTCTTCCGCAAGAGCTGGCGCCAGGTGCTCCAGGCCACCTTCCTGGTCGCAGTCACCTACACCCTCTTCTACACCCTGGCTACTTGGTCTCTGGCCTACGGCACCAAGCCCAAGTCCCAGGGCGGCGGCGGACTGGGCTTCACCAATCAGGAGTATCTGCTCATGCTCATGGTCTCCATCCTGGTCTTCGCTCTCTTCATCGTGCTGGCCTGCGTCTATGCGGACCGCATCGGACGTCGCCGGGTGCTGATCGGCAGCTCCGTCATGCTGGTGGTCTTCAGCCTGGTCTTCCCCTACCTGCTCATGGCTCATCACAACACCTTCCAGGTCATGGTCTTCCTCTGCGTCGGGTTCGCCCTGATGGGCATTGCCTTCGGGCCTATCGGCGCTTTCCTGCCGGAGCTTTTTGACGCCAATGTGCGCTACTCGGGTTCCGGCATCGGTTATAACTTGGCGGCCATCGTGGGCGCGGCCTTCGTGCCTACCATCGCCACCTGGCTCTCCTCCCACTGGGGAGTGCGTTCGGTCGGGCTCTACCTGGCCGTCATGGCGGTCTGCTGCCTGGTGGCAGTGCTGACCTGCCACGAAACCAAGGATGTGGACTTCACCAAGTAGTTTTCGTCTTCTCCGTGAGATCCATTGGAATCTCAATAAGATGGCGGCCATAATGGGCCGCCATCTTATTTGTGCTCCAGCCCGGCGTCGATTGACATGACAATGCCTAGGCGTTTTGCTACCTGGGCAAAGAGGTTCGGATGAGATCGCGGTCGAAGATGGTGGTGGACGGAATAACGGGTACTGCTGCTCAGGCTTTTCATGCCATGCTTGGCTGTGAGCAGGAAACTAGCGATTACGCCTATTAGCGCGAGACTTTCTTCTTCGAGCACGCAGCTGGAGATGATTGGGTCGGTGTGCAGACTGCCTCGAATCTGACCGGTGGCGTTCCGGTCTTCGTGACAGAGAATGGTCTGGCCACTGATAATGACGCACGCAGAATCGACTACACTCACGATGCCCTTGTGGGTCTCATGAAAGCCATGGACCTGGGGATTGATGTTTTGGGTTATCTTCACTGGTCATTGCTCGACAACTATGAGTGGGGTTCATACGATCCAACATTTGGTCTTATCAGCGTGGACCGCAAGACATTCAAGCAAACTCCCAAGCCTTCTTTGACTTGGCTGGGTCAGGTCGCCAGGACAGGTACGCTCAACGTCCCTCGTCCCTAGGAGCCGAACCGGTGGTGGCCCTGTCGATGATATGAGTCTTGACCTGTGTGTGCGGTTCGGTTAAGGGTGAGCCGTCGATGAGCTGCAGGGCCTTTCTGGCGGCCTCGGCTCCTATGTCTCTGGCCGGCTGGGCTACTGAAGACAAGCCGGCCAGAGCGGCCACATCCGAGGAGTCGAATCCCATGATCGAGACGACGTCGGGCACCCTGATCTCAGCCTGGCGCAGTTCAGACAGAAGAGCCAAGGCGCAATCGTCAGACCAGGCGCAGATGGC
>NZ_JBVPQK010000060.1:0-12406 GCF_058197115.1 Bifidobacterium sp. POST2/T3 (B1) | reverse complement strand
CCTTCATGTGTCAGAACGACCTGGATGCGCTGGGCATCGGGGGCGATGGCCGTCACCCTGTTCATCTTGCTGTCCACGACATCGCGGAACCGCTGCTTGATTTGGGTATGTCGACCGGTAATGACGATCTCCATGGGAATCTCCTTGCACTTGTGAGCGGATGAACCGCTGGTGCGATGGCGGACTTGGTCACCATCGACTGTGCTTCCGATTGTATCCGAAGAGCATGGCTGACTCACTGATTGAGCTTGTGGCCAGAGCGGGATCTTGACCGCTGGTCCGGTCGTTCAGTTCCGCTATGCTGTATCCCCGAGACCTCTCGGATGGCCGCGGCCCCTCCTCCTGGGAAGGGCTGAGGAACTTCCGGGCTCCACAGAGCACGATGGCGGATAACGTCCGCCCAGGGCGACCTGAGAGATAGCGCAACAGAGAACAGACCGCTCGCCTTGTTAAGGCGAGCAAGGGTGAAACGGCGGTGTAAGAGACCACCGGGTCGACGGTAACGCCGACCGCATGGCAAGCCTCATCGGGAGCAAGGCCAAGCAGAAGGCATTCAGGGGCTGCTCGTCCCGCCTTCGGGTAGGCCGCTAGAGCCTGGCGGCAACGTCAGGTCGAGATGGATGGCCATCCATTGTCCGGATTTTATCCGGTCGATGACAGAACCCGGGGTATATGAGAGGTCTCATCTTCTCTTTTACCGCGTGGTGCTTAGGCAGCAATCGGCTCAATTGAGAGGGTCGTCAGAGACGAAAAGGTCTGCTGCCACCTGGTTGAGGAGGCCGGGGCTGTGGCCCTTGCGGGATCCAGCACTCCAGAATCGCCGTTTGCGCACCTTGAGATCAAGTCCGGCTGTCTTTCGGGCCACCTTGCGACCAAGCTCGTAGGCGGAGTCAACAAAGAGTCCCTCGCGAGAGGCCTGGGCCACCACCTGCGCAGCCAGTCCTGGATCCAATCCCTTGCGGGTCATCTCCGAGAGTACGCCCCGCTCCCCCATGGTGCGATGCAGGCAGGAACGCAGAAGATCCTGGGCATAGGCCAGGTCATCTACCAGACCCAACTTGGTCAACCGGTCGATCACCTGATCGACCACGTTCGTATCAAACCCCTTGTCGACCAGACGACGAGCCAGAGCCCCGCTTGAACGTGCCGCCGCATCCAAAAGGGTCAGAGCAGCCTCCCGGCAAGCATCCGCATCATCGGCATCTGCTCGCGGAGCTGCAGGCGCGGAACCTCCGCCAAAGCCGCCAGCACGTGGGCGACGGCCACGACGGCGGGTCCTTCTGTCGGAACCACGGGCAGAATGGCGGCCATAGGAATGGCGACCTGCCAGAGATTCATCAGCCATATCAGCATTGGCAGAACTGTCTACCTCTTCCAGACTGCCTCCGAACCGGGCGCTATGCCCCAGACCCACGGCAGCAGCCCGCACTGGGCGGCTGTCCTCCTTGAAGCTGTCATCCTTCTGCTCAAGAGCAGGATCAAGGACTGTCACTGAATCTGCTGGACCATCCGATCCCACAGAATCTGTCTGTAACTGGTCCGACCGAGAATTCTTCGACTCTGTACTAGAGTCGGTAGAATCCTCGGCCTGCGCCAGGCGGACAGGATTATCCTTGAGGAAGTCCTCGGCCGAGATCATCGGGTCATGCAGCCTGGGCCGTGGGCACGGTGCTGTTGACGTCGACCGGAGCCGAGTCGTCTTCCTTGCTGTCTTGGTCAGAGTCAGCCGGATCAGCCTTGTCGTCCTCGGAGGGGGCGGGAATAAGGCCGAAGGCAACCTTGACCTTATCTTCGATCTCCTTGGTCAGGCCGGGGTTGTCCTTGAGGAACTGACGGACGTTCTCCCTGCCCTGACCCAACTGATCACCCTCGTATGTGAACCAGGAGCCCGACTTCTTGACGATATTGGTCTGCAGGGCCATGTCCAGAACCGAACCCTCCTTGGAGATGCCCTCCCCGTAGAGAATGTCGAATTCAGCCACCTTGAAGGGCGGGGCCATCTTGTTCTTAACCACCTTGACCTTGGTGCGGTTGCCCACCGCCTCGTCGCCGTTCTTCAGGGTCTGGATACGGCGGATGTCCAGGCGGACCGAAGCATAGAACTTCAGGGCCTTGCCGCCGGTAGTGGTCTCCGGGCTACCGAAGAAGACGCCAATCTTCTCCCTGAGCTGGTTGATGAAGATGGCCGTGGTATTGGCCTGGGATAGGGCACCGGTCATCTTGCGCAAAGCCTGGCTCATCAGACGGGCCTGCAGACCCACGTGGCTGTCGCCCATGTCGCCCTCGATCTCTGCCTTGGGCACCAGGGCGGCCACCGAATCGATGACGATGACATCCAGGGCGCCGGACCGGATCAGCATATCGGCGATCTCCAACGCCTGCTCGCCATTGTCCGGCTGGGAGACGATCAGGGAGTCCGTATCCACACCCAGCTTCTTGGCATACTCGGGATCCAGAGCATGCTCGGCATCGATGAAGGCAGCCACTCCACCGCCGGCCTGTGCATTGGCCACCGCATGCAGGGCCAGGGTGGTCTTGCCCGAGGACTCAGGACCGTAGATCTCGACAATGCGGCCGCGGGGCAATCCGCCGATGCCCAGGGCCATGTCCAAAGCCAGGGACCCGGTGGGAATGACCTCCACATCCTGGGCGGGCTTGTCGCCCAGGCGCATGGCCGAACCCTTGCCGAAGCTCTTCTCCACCTGCGCGAGGGCCGTGTTCAAGGCTGCCTGGCGACGAGGGTCGATCCCGCCCTCTTCTTCCTTCTTCGCCTTGCCACTGTTGCTCTGACGTGCCATATGGCTCTCCTTCTTCGTAACCGACCTCACGATGACGACATCCTGATTAACGACCTCACGATTGACAGCCTATCCGCCGTCGGAACCCGTCTGCGGTCCAGGCGCCCGATGTGGTCGAACATGCCGGTGGTCACCGGACCATGGGTATCAGTATACCCGACCATGCGAACAAATGTTCGAAAATCGCTTGGAATGGGGAATAAGTTCGCGGAGAATAAAACCCGTCGATCAGGCTGCCGGCATGGGCGGCGCATTGTGGTCCTTCCCCCAGCGGCGGGAGTCGGGAATCTCCATCTGATCGCAGAGCACGTTCCAGACCACGCGCGGCTCCACGCCTGCATCCAGAGCCTCTATTACGGTCATGGCATCCAGGGCGGTCAGCCTTTGGTCACGGGCCAGACTGCGTCCATAGACTCGGCCGAAGACCTCCTCCAGCAGCTGCCAGAATTCCCGTTCACGCACCCGACATCACCTTTCGTCCAAGACCCACTCTGTCACACCCCTTCTACGGTAGCAACCGACAGTCAGCAGAAGAGGGCGCCTGGTTCATCAGAACCGGACGCCCTCAAGAACGGTCCACCGGATCAACCGGCTGGATCTGACATGCTTACTCCTGGGTGGACTCCAGGTAGTCCGCTACCATCCGCAAGGTCTGCGGCACACCCAGGCCCAGCGCGTCGGCGATGGAGCTCAGCAGCTCGGAGCTGGCCTCCTTCTGGCCACGTTCCACCTCGGACAGGTAGCCCAGGGACACGCCAGCCTTCTCGCTGACCTCACGCAGAGTCTTGTGATCATTGGTCCTCAGCTCGCGCAGCACGTGGCCCAGGGCCTCACGCAGGGAAACGGTATGGGTGACGGCCCGACCGTCGTTGGTGGAGGCTGCCCGCTGACGGCTGGCTTCCATGCCGTCCTCTTCCATCCACATCTTGTTCAGGTTTGCCTGGCGTTCCTCCTTGGCCTTCTTGGCGGCCTTGGCACGGATCACCTGCTGCTGGGCGAAGACGACGGCACGACGCTGGGCGGGTGTCAGATCACGAACCCGCGCATTGCGCTCCACTCCGGGTGCGGCCGGCTTGACATCATAGGTATCGTTGGTTCGAGTCATCACGGTCTCGGTGCTGGCCATAGCAGCCCCTTTCGCCATTATCGTGTTCAACTTCTTACACATTGACCAACAGACGAGCCAGTAGATTATTCCAGGGGAGGAACCTGAAAGGCCTGCTTTGTGACCAAGGTCACGTATATGAAAGAAAGGAATCAAGAGGCAGGAGCAATGACTCAATAAAGCCACCCTCTTTCTTTGGCCTGCTGGCTACAGCAGACCCCGCAAACGCAAGGTTCGGCATCGGCTTGCAGAAGCTGTAAAACCTCTAAAACGACCTACGGCATAAGGCCGTTAGCCGCGCGAGTGCAGGGCCCGATCCAGCTGGTCTAGAATCCGCATGACCGTGCCGCGGCGCACCTGTTCGCGGTCGCCATCCAAATGCAGCTCGTAGGCATAGGTCCGGTAGGCATGGGATTGAAGGCCGGTCTCTATACGTCGACCCAACACCCGGACGGGGAGGGCCAGACCAATGTAGACCAGCCCGGCAGGATCATCCCCGTCAGGACCTGGACCGGCCACACCGGTAGTGGCCATGCCGATGACCGTATCCTCGTGCCCCGGCCTGGTGTAGAGCCTGGCCGTGCCCTCGGCCATCTCCTGGGCGACCCGTGGATGAACCGCACCCTGGGTGGCCAGCAGGTCCTGATCCACCTTGAGAATGGCAGCCTTGGCAGCGATGTCGTAGGTGACGGCTGACCCAAGGAAGACGTCTGACGCCCCGGGAATCCTGACGAAGGCATCGGCCAGCAGTCCCCCGGTCAGCGATTCGGCAGCGGCCAGCAGCAGGCCCGAATCACGGCAGGTGTCGATGATCCGTCCAGCCAGGTCATCGCAACGGCCCTGCACACTCTTACCGATCATCGCCGCATCCCTATCACGTATTCCGCTCCCGAGTAAAGGCAGAGGGCCAGGGCCACAAGGATGACCACACGGGTGGCCACCAGGTACCAGGGCCAGACCGGCGACAAGGGTACCATGAGCATGCCCAGGCCGATGCACTCAAACAGGGTCTTGTACTTTCCAGCCCGGGAGGCGGCGATGACCCGCCCCTGCTTGTTGATGACCAGGACCCGCAGCAGGGTGATGCCTAGTTCACGCACCAGAAAAAGCACGGTGACCCACCACCAGAGCTCGCCGAAGACGGAGGCCACAATCAGCGCCGAGCAGATCAGCAGCTTGTCGGCAATGGGGTCCATGAGCTTGCCCAGCTCGGTCACCTGGTTGTACCGGCGGGCCAGCCACCCGTCCAGCTTGTCGGTCGAGGCGGCGAGGATGAAGAGCACGGCGGCGGTCCACCGCATGCCAGGCTTGCGCTCGCCGCAAGGACCGGCCATCAGATCCAAGGCGATGAAGACCAGGACCAGGAGGATACGGGTGTAGGTGACCAGGTTTGGGGGTGAATTCCATCCTTCGAGAAGCCTGCGCCTCTCACGACCGGTCTCTGACTCGGCATGCTCCTGCATTGCCACTCCTTATACGCGATACTCGTGCGCTTGGGCCGTCCAACACTACATGCCGGGCGGCAGTTTCATCATAACGGTAGACCAGGCCTGGCTTTTTGGGCAGATGTTCAGCCATGCGCTTGCTCATCCGGGGCGGGATCCATGGAGGTGATGTCGCCTCGGATGAAGGCCAGGGCCTGCTGCAGCTGCGGCGGTTGGATGAGCACCTCGCGGGCCTTGGAACCCTCCGATGGCCCTACGATTCCCCTCGACTCGAGTAGATCCATCAGCCTCCCCGCCCTGGCGAAGCCCACACGCAGCTTGCGCTGGAGCATGGAGGTGGATCCGAACTGGGTAGTCACCACCAGCTCGGCCGCCTGGAGAAGCTCGTCCATATCGTCGCCGATCTCCTCCTGGATCTCATTCTTGTGGTCGGCCTTGTCGGCCATCTGCTCAATGTCCTCACGGTAGTGGGGCTTGCGCTGGGTGCGCACATAATCCACCGCCTTGCGAATCTCGGACTCGGAGACCCAGGCTCCCTGAACGCGGGTGGGCTTGGCCTGGCCCATGGGCAGGAAGAGGGCGTCGCCCTGGCCGATCAGGGTCTCGGCACCAGTGGCGTCCAGAATGACCCTGGAATCCGTGGATGAGGAGGTAGCGAAGGCCAGCCTGGAGGGGATGTTGGCCTTGATCAGGCCGGTGACCACGTCCACCGAAGGCCGCTGGGTGGCCAAAACCAGGTGGACGCCGGCGGCACGCGCCAGCTGGGTGATTCGCTGGATGGAGCTCTCCACGTCGTTCTTGGCCACCATCATCAAATCGGCCATCTCGTCGACCACCACGACCAGGTAGGGGTACGGGGCCACCTTGCGATTGGAGCCCGCCGGGGCGTGGACCTTGCCCTCGCGCACGGCCTTGTTGAAGTCCTTGATGTGCCGGAATCCGAAAAACTGCAGGTCGTCGTAGCGGGCGTCCATCTCCTTGACCACCCACTCCAGGGCCTGGGCGGCCTTCTTGGGTTCGGTGATGATGGGCGTGAGCAGGTGGGGAATGCCGGCGTAGGCGCTCAGCTCCACGCGCTTGGGATCCACCATGATCAGGCGGACCTGTTCGGGCGTGGCCCGCATAATCAGCGAAACCAGCATGGAGTTGATGAAGCTGGACTTGCCCGAACCCGTAGCGCCGGCCACCAGCAGGTGGGGCATCTTGGTCAGGTCGGCAGTCACATAGTGGCCTTCCACGTCCTTGCCCACGGCGGTCATCATGGGGTTGTCGTCCTGCTTGGCCTTGTCGGAGCGCAGCACGTCGCCCAAATGGACGATCTCGCGGTCCACGTTGGGAATTTCGATGCCGATGGCCGACTTGCCGGGGATGGGAGACAGGATGCGCACATCCGAGCTGGCCACCGCGTAGGCGATGTTGCGCTGAAGATTGGTGACCTTCTCCACCTTGACACCCGGGCCCAGCTCCACCTCGTACTGAGTGACCGAGGGGCCGCGCAGGAAGCCCACCACCTTGGCGTCCACGTCAAACTGCTGGAAGGTCGATTGCAGGGCCTTGATGACCGCGTCGTTGGCCGAGGTCCTGACCGCGTGGGGCTTGCCCTTGACCAGCAGGTCCGTGCTGGGCAACACATAGGGCCGACTCTCGTCCACCTCGCGATCATCTGAGGAACTTGAAGCGTCAGTACCCTGGGCTCCGGCCGTCTGATTCCCTGCTCCCGGAGCGGGTTGGGCATCCATCTGCACAGTGTCCGCCGCAGCTGCGGCAGCGGCCCAGGGGTCCGAGGCCCCCACGCCGGACAGGGCAGCTGCATCCACCTTGGGATGCCCCTGCTCCCTGGCATCCAGGAGGGCAGCCGTGGCCGGGGTCTCCACTGCGGGCATGCTCTGCGTGGACACCTGGTCGGCTTCGGGACCCTGCGCCAACTGATCACCCTGGTCAGCCCCCTCCAGCGAAGCCGCCTGGGAGAAGGGCTCATCAGCCTCGTAACGCTCAAGATGGGTGTCCGTATCCTTGCCGATACGGCCATGCAGCAAGCGACTGAACCATCCTGCCAACCCGCCCCGGCCGGAGTCCTTGGCAACCTCCTGATCCGGCTCCTGGTGGGTGGGCACGCCGGGAGCCAGGGGCAGGGTGTCATCCCCCAGCCTGACCTCGTTGGGAGCGGTCGGCGCGGAAGCCGAGCTGGAGGCATTGGTCCTCTTGCCTCGCAGCCAGGCCATCAGGTCGCTCATATGGAATCTAAAGGTGATGAAGAGACCGAAAACGGCCGCAAGGACGAAGATGATGACGGCGAAGACCTTGGACAGCCCCCAGGCCAGGGGCGAACCCAGGAAGAACCCCAGAAGGCCGCCTGAGTCGCTTATGGCCTTCATGTCGAAGCCGCGATAATCCGAGGCCATGAGCACGTCAAGAATGGAACAGACCGACCAGAGCACCATCATGAGACCGCCCACCACAGGCAGGTTGCCGGCCTCGCGCCCGGTGTAACAGACCAGCCGGAAGGCTGCAAAGAGCAGGACCACCGGCAGGATGATGCTGCAGAGTCCCAGAACGCCCGCAGCCAGGGCGTGCAGCCCCCGCCCCAGGAAGCCGTTGACGCGGAACCATTCGCTGGCACAGAAAAGCACGGCCAGAATGACCAGCACGAAGCAGAGCCCGTCCTTGCGGTAGGCGGAGTTGTCGCCGTTTTTACCGGCCACCGCACGCACCAGGGATCCCAAGCCCCGGGGCAGGGCCAGCAAGGCCTTGTGCCAGAAGGGTTCCGAGTCCTGGCTCTCCTTGGATGTGGTCCGGCCGCGACCGCGTGCGTCTGCTTGCTGCTTACGTGTCATAACCCCTTCAGCCTACCCAGAACCCCAGTCCGCGTCGGGCCCGACCGATCAGTGTGCACAACTCTTCCAGACGGGGGCCTGCAGGGCTAGCATCGTTAGCATGACACCAGCCGAACGTCAGAGCGCCGTGGCCTTCGCCCTGCGCAACCTGCTTTTGGATGACCGTCAGCCCGGTCCTTGGGCCCTTCAGGTGGCCAGCGACTTTATGGCGGGCAGAAGGCAGGCCGAGGCGCTCGCCGATCAGGCCCGACGCTTGGAGGCCGAAGGTGGCAGCAAGAACGCCGGGGCGGATGCCCTGACGGATGCACTCTTTCTGCGGACCATCCTGATCTGTCAGCGGCCTTGGGCGACCGAGGGCGATCTTGAAGAGCTGCAAGCCATCCACCGCCGGCTGCTGCCCGGCCTGCCGGAAGAGCGAGCGCTGCGCCGATCTCAACCAAACGACAACACCAGCCTGTACCCGGCGTCCATGCTGGAGCAGGGAGCGGCAGCCATCGGCCAGGAGCTGGCGGCCGAACGCAACCTGGACAGCCTGGACCGTCCGGTCTTCGTGGAGCGCCTGGCCCATTACTACGACGAGCTCTCCTACCTGCACCCCTTCGCCGACTGCGACGGCATGACCCTGCGCATCTTCCTCTCACGCCTGTCCCACGATGCCGGCTGGGACCTGGACTGGGGACGGGCTGATCCGACCGCCCACCGCCGGGCCCTCCAGCAAGCGCTTCGGGGCAAAACCGATGGCCTGCAGGCCCTGATCGCGGGCATGGTCCGCCCGGTCAACCCAACCAGGATATTTCTGATCGCCGGATGGGACCAGGGCCCAGCCCACTGAGTCGACACCCTCAGCCCGGCAGCCTCAGCCCGGCAGCCGCTCGTTGCCGCCGCGCTTGGCGGCCTCGATGATCCGGGCACTCTGGTTGATCAGTTCCGTCGCCCCGGCCTGGTCGTGGTCGCGGACGTGCCCCCAGTATTGTATTTTGAGCTGCACATACCGCTTCCGTGCGCGCAAATCGGCCATCCTCTGGTCCAGCCGTCGTCCCTGCTCGTCCAGGAGCTCGATCTGCCGACCGGCGGCCTCGGCTCCCGCGGCACGATTGCCCAGATACTCCCGCATGTGCTCCAGGGACATGCCCGTGGCGCTCAGGCAGGAGATGGTCTCCAGCAGGTCCAGATCCTCCTGGCTGTAGCAGCGGTGGCCGCTCGAGGGATCCCTGGCGATGGGCGGAATGATGCCGATGGTCTCGTAATAGCGCAGGGTGGTCTCCGGCATCCCCGACATGAGCGAGGCCTGGCGGATGGTGTACCAGGACCCTGATTCCTGGTCGGGCTGGGTTTGGGCGGTCTGGGTTTCAGCCTGGGGCTGCGTGATGGTGGTCATACCCGTCCAGCCTAGGAACTTCAAGCACTTGAAGTCAAAGCGCGCCCAGATGGTGTCTGGTCACCCTCCCCTGGTCCGACTGGTCGGCCTGGGTATCTGCTTGGTCGAAGCAGCCTTGGTCGGCCTGGTCCACCAGTTCCAGAGCCTGCCGGACCAGGTCCGGGGCCAGGGCATTCAGCCAGTGGATGCGCGGATCGCGGCCGAACCAGCCCATCTGCTTGCGGGCCAGGCGCTTGGTCTTCTGCGCTATCAGCTCGAAGGCGGCATCCAGGTCGGTGCGACCGTCCAAATAGTCCAGAATCTGCTGATAGCCCAGGGCGCGTGAGGCCGTGGTCCCCAGGCGGTTGCGCAACCCGCTCACCTCATCGACCAGCCCCTGGTCGCGCATGGCCTGGGTGCGCTGGTCGATTCTGCGATCCAGCTCCTCCCGGGGCAGATCCAGCCCCAGCTGCAGGGCGGGCAGCAGGTAGCGGTATCGGGGCAGACTGGCCGAATAGGGCCGTCCGGTGATCTCCATGACCTCCAGAGCCCGCACGGTCCGCCGCACATTTCGGGGATCCATCCGGGCCGCAGCCTCCGGGTCCCGCTCCTGCAGCTGGCGGAAGAGCAGCCCGGGGCCCTCCTTTTGGGCCCGCTCCTCCAGCCTGGCCCTGACCGCCGGGTCGGTGCCGGGGAAGGACAGATCGTCGATGACCGCCCGGGTATAGAGCCCTGAGCCTCCCACCAGAATGGGCCTGATTCCCTGAGCCCGCAGGTCGGCTATCAGGGACCGGGCCATGGCCTGGAAGCGGGCCACGCTCATGGCCTCTTCCGGCTCGATGATGTCGATCAGGTGGTGGACCACCGCCTGCCGCTCACCTACCGAAGGCTTGGCCGTGCCCACATCCATCCCCCGGTACATCTGGTAGGCGTCGGCATTGACGATATGAGCCGTCTGCCCGCGGGCTTGGAGAACCTGTGCCAGGGCCACGCCCAGGGCGGTCTTGCCCGATGCTGTGGGACCCACGATGGAGACGATACGGGGTTCAGCGGATGTCATAGACCTGCCCCGCCTGGGGATCCGGGTCCGCGATCAGATAGTGGGGCCCGGCCTGGGTGACGGTGCAGGTCACCAGGTCCCCGGGCTTAGGCGCAGACATCCCCTGGGGCACGCCGACGTGGACCAGCACCCCGGTGCGCTCATGCCCGGTCACGCGGTGGGTGCTGCCGTCGTGCCGGCCGTGCCCGTCGCCGATCAGCACCTCCACCTCTTTGCCCAAAAAAGCCTGCATGTGCTCCATGGTGATGGACTCCTGCAGGGCCTGCAGCCGCTCGAACCGGTCCTGAACCACGGCCTTGGGCATCTGCGGCATGCGCGCGGCCGGAGTGCCAGGCCTGGGCGAATACTCAAAGATGAAGGCCGACGAAAAGCGCGCCCGGCGCACGACGTCCATGGTGGCCTGGAAGTCTTCCTCGGTCTCCCCGGGGAATCCCACGATGATGTCGGTGGTGATCAGGGCATCGGGCATGGCGGTCCGCACCTTGTTCAGTATCTCCAGAAAGCGCTGGGACCGGTAGGAGCGCCGCATGGCCCGCAGAATCCGGTCGGAGCCCGACTGCAGGGGCATGTGCAGCTGGTGCATGACCGTGGGCGTCTCGGCCATGGCCGCAATCACATCGTCGGTGAAGGCCGCTGGATGGGGCGAAGTGAAGCGGATCCGCTCCAACCCAGGCACCTGGCCGCAGGCGCGCAGGAGCCGGGCGAAGGCGTAGCGATCCCCCGTGGACCAGCCGTAGGAGTTGACGTTCTGCCCCAGCAGGGTCACCTGGCGGGCCCCGGAGCGCACGCAGTCCTCAACCTCCTGCAGGATGTCGTCCATGGACCGGTCCCGCTCCCGTCCGCGCACCGAGGGCACGATGCAGAAGGTGCAGGTGTTGTTGCAGCCGACCGATATGGACACCCAGGCCTGCGAGCGCGAGGCCCTGACCGCCGGCAGCCGCCCGGGCAGATCCCGCAGTTCCTGCGTAACCCCCACCTGGGGCCGCCCATCCTTGCGGGCCTTGTCCAAAAGCCCGGGCAGCGAGCCGATGTCCCTGGTGCCGAAGACCGCATCCACCCAGGGCGCCGCCTTCACAATCCGCTCCCGGTCCTTCTGGGCCATGCAGCCGCCCACGGCGATGCGCGTGTCGGGCTTGTGCTGCTTGAACCTGTGCCAGCGCCCGATGGTCCCGTACATGCGCTGGGTGGCGTTGTCGCGCACGGCGCAGGTGTTGAGCACCATCACGTCCACCTCGCGCGCGCGTACCTGCTCGGGCGTGGCCTGCTGGTAGCCCTGAGCCCGGAGCACCCCGGCGATCCGCTCGGAATCATGCTCGTTCATCTGGCAGCCCAGGGTCCGCACATAGTAGACGCCCCTGCTGTCCTCACGCTGAGCGGTCACGCTCTTGCCCTCGCCTGCTTCCATAAATCATGATTGTATGCGCAGGTCGGGTCCCGCTGCCATCGGGGCCTGTGCGTACCATGAGTCATGGTTACGAACGGCGGCATGGGAGGTTCATGTGATACTCGACCGTAACAGTGCCATGAGCGCATCCGAAATGAAGCAGCGACTGTCGGACTTGGACGAAAAGGACCGTCCCAAGCTGGACATCGACGAGATAACAGAATTCGTCAATCTCATGCAGACCTACGAGGGGGCCATGTACGAGATTTCGACCAAGCTGGACGTGCTGGACACCGAATTCCAGGTCCGGTTCAGCCACAACCCCATCCACCACATGGAGCGCCGGCTCAAGAGCGTGGACTCCCTGATCGGCAAGCTGCACCGCAAGAACCTGCCCGTCACCATCCCCTCGGTGCGCGATCA
>NZ_JBVPQK010000059.1:0-12410 GCF_058197115.1 Bifidobacterium sp. POST2/T3 (B1) | reverse complement strand
TCCAGCTGGTTGAATCCATCGGCCATCGACTTCGCCACCTTTCACGGTTGGTTTCAGTCTATGGGGGCGGACACATAGAGACCAGCGACGCCGGCCAATGCTTCACCATCCCAACATCCTGCCGGGCTGATAGATGGGTCTGGTCAGAAGCGCATAGTTACTTATCGCCGCGACGTTCGGCACCAGCACAGGCCCGATGACAGCGAAAAGTCCCAGAGCTCAGTTGGCGTTCAGCCCTTGATGTCTCGAGGATCCTTCTTGCCTATGGTGCGCTTGTCGCGGATTTTGTTGCCACCCTTGTTATGGATATTGACCTCACCGCCGCCGGACCGGTCTGCAAAGACCTTGGCCTGCTTGGTGGCCTCCGCCTTGGTAGCAAAAGTGCGAGAGACGCGTGAGGCACCGGCCCGCTTGACTGTCCAGAGATCGCGATCCCCGTCGTATTGCACGTGATAATCAGCCATGATGGCCGTCCTTTCCATACTTCCCTGTACCCCCTCATCTTCCACTGCCCGGCCTGAGGCACCGTGCTTCGACACTCCAGAATTTTCAGGAATATTGTTCATCAAAGAAATGACTCTTCGCAGCAACTACCGTCTCAAATACGAAGTAGCTTTCTGGTTAGCGCCGAGTCTAGTGACAACTCGAAACAATCCTACAAATACCGGAAAAGCATATGTACGACTTCGACAGCGTCGAAGGACGAATAAACTATTGTTAAATAATCCAGCTCGTACAGAACAGTTCGAACTTCTCATGCCTTAGAACTTGGTTAAAAGAAAAGCGTGAATCAACATATCAAATTATCACTAACAACTGATCATAAAGAACCACCTGGCTCTGCACGTACAAGTGAGTTCATAACCTCGATTGGCATAGCAGTGAACATCATCAAGCCTGAACGCTTTTCTAGAATCCCATCCTCAACATCAGTGGAATTTACCGCGACGGATTTTCTTTCTATACATATCGAAACCTTTGATTCCGCGGGAATCAACAATCTTGAAGGCGAGCTGAAACTGAAAGATAATCTCCTCAATCAAGGGGACAGCTGAATTCCAGCTCAAACGACAAAGCTATCTGAAGTAGAATACGAAATGCCATACCTCTTACACTGATTCTATGAGACAAAGGAAATGGACCATACCTGCCCTAATAGTCGGTTCAGTCTTCTTTTGCGTTATCCCATACCTCTACCACTGGGTTACCGGCAACAACTCTGACTGGCAAGCTTGGTGGGCTTTTGGTACCTTCCTCATTGCTCTTATCGCAGCCATCATCGCTTATAAAGAGTACAAGGCCCATATCAGCGCAACAGAGCCGCTCATCATAGTTCGCGTTGCAAAGATGAAGAATAGCACTCTTGATACGGTATTTCTCACCAATGTAGGCGGTTCCATTGCCATCGATATCAAGTTTTCTCTTTCGCCAGGAATAAAATTAAAGAACTATACAGCCGTAGAATATTTGAATCGAAATCTTCCATTACTGAAACCAGACGAAGAAACCATCATTATCGATGCTCAATACTTGACCGCAGTTCAACTCCTAGTAGGGCCAAACCGTTCTCGCCAGATACTCCACGTTGAGTGGAAAGACGCATTAGGTAGGCAGTACGTGAATGATAATCAAAAACTTGACTTCGGCATTTATTCTTCTGCTTTTGTAGCTGAGGAATAATTGTCGAGAGTATCCTCACTAAAACTGACGAATACAGTTTGGGAATAAGGCGCTCATCGAATATATACGAGCTCGACAAACCTATGATCGACAAACATCTGCGTAGGCATCCTACAGTTAAAATTTTAGACCTGTGTTTTAAGGTAAGATTTCCAAAATTACCCAGATTACATTAATAAAGGTTCAGAATACGCGTGGCCAGGGGGGGGGGGGTGAAAGTCTAATTCTTCTTGACGCGGCTATAAATCCAACTGGATGTTTAGTGACCCATTCAAGTAGAAGGTCTGGGGTGGGCAAGTCTTCGTTAACGTTAAAATTCTGCGTGTTTGCGCAGGTTATTGGTTGAGATCATAGATGCGATTGTTTCACCAATATGGAAGGCAGCCTGTCTAAGAGTAGCCAATGATGCCCGGCTGTTACGGCCGGGAAAGCTTGGAGCGGAACGATATCAGGACGCAGGCAGGGTGCGGCCATCTTTGACCGTACAGGTGATAGCTCCGTCAGCATCAATAATGGCTTCGAGAAGGCATCCCTTTAGCTGGTTGCCAGCTGTAGCGCCGGCATAGTCGAGAGTCGAGTTGGCACGCACCAAGTCGTAGATATCCTATCGATAAATCAAACTGCAATATAACTTCCTCACATTGGATGTGGCGAGCAAAAGCCTGCACATACATATCAATCAGACGTGGAAACACAAACGAGGTCACGCCACAATTTTTACCGTCTTTTGCTATAGTCGCCCTCCTTGGGGATCGCGCCGTCAAACCTTTCACAGATGAGAAACTCATCAGTGAATACTGGCGGTCAAGCAGGACAGGATTAACAGGGAATGCGAGGAAGCGTCTGCAAGTGGCTCTTCATACCTAAAGGTGCTATAGCATGCAGAGGACGGAAAGCGGATAAAACAGGCGAGGATACGGAGAAGTCCGACCTTCGCCGCACGATCCACGTACCCGCTGATGCCGACCTTGTCCTATGGTTTCTAGGCCTGGTTCTGTTACTGCCAATGAGCTGGGGCTGGTATAGCAAAATTCCTATTCAGTTCTTTATGGCATTCCCGTATACCGTTGATTTTGCGTCAGACACTTGGGTGAACAAGATAATTGCGACCACCATTGTGGGGCTTGTCTGCTGGCTGATAAGCGGCATCGTCCATCTTATTGCCTTGTATAAATGGAAGTCACAAAAAGCTTTGAAATGGTGGAACGTCGCCGCAAAAATCCTGCTTGTTTCAGTGACGTTGATCGTCTTACTGCATAGTCTGGCCGGGGTACTGTTCCTCTCGATAGACGTCAGCGACATGCCTCAGTGAGTAAACGCTGATGATTGCTCAGTAACTGTAGGCCAACCAGTTTCATTTAACGATATGGATGCGCAAAGAACGCGGCATATGCTCGGGCGGGGTATCTGCTTTTCCCTCGTTAAGATGCCCGTCAGCACCAAATGCGCACACGAGCATATCCTCGCCAAAGCTGGTATCTTCCCAAACCCAAATGTCAATACCATTAGCGATTTTCTGAGAAGGAGAGCGGGCGACAGGAATCGGACCCTTGGCGCTGGATTAGCCCTCAGTATCACCCTTGAACGCCACCGACATGGCCAACAGCCCCACGCCAGCCATCTGGGATCCCCATCATCCTGAACATGCAGACCCCCCCGTCTACACCATCCTGCTCAACGATAGCAGCCAGGTTATTAGCGCCGCTAGCCGACCCGCCATTGCCTCCAGTAACCAAGTATGCTTCGCCAGCATCTCCCCATCCACCCCGTATCCCCTCCGTATCGGGGGCGTGTTAGGACCATTGTCGAAGTCGGGGCAAACGGCAAATGTCATTGCATTGTGTATACAATATGCTCCATTTTGGGTGGTTAGGTAGAGCTGTTCGGCCTTTCTGAATTTCTTAAAACCAGTGGATTCCTCTTGTAGGTATAATCTTTTAGTGGCACAAATCTGATAGCAAGGGAGCCTATCGCATGAGTGATTTGCTTTTATACCGTCTTTATAAGGTCGAGACTAGAAAATGTAATGATCGTAAAGTCATGCTTACAGGTCAACTTGCTGGACAGAGTATGGAAGATTTCATATATACGCAGATGATTGAGTTGATGACACCGGTAATGAGAAGAGCATCTGCCTTTATTAAGCCAGAAGACTTGCAGCCGATAACTGACGAGGAGAATTTAAAAGGGACTCCTTGTTTTTGCGTAAAAGATTGCCGGAAAATCGGTAAGGTACTTGTCGCCAGCATCACCTTTGGTCATTATGGCGACAAGGACTGGTTATACGACAGATTCGGCGAGCCAGAAAATATAAGTCAGAAAGCCGCGTCGAGTCTATATGAAGTACGTATGGCTTTCCCTGAAACCAAACAAAATGAGCCCGATAAAAATGTTTGCTACATGGCTTGCACGGTGAATGGTAGATCTGCACAGGGTGAAAATCTTTTACAATATATCTCGTACAGATATCACCTATCAATATCAAAAGTTTCGAAAGACAATCCTTCTGAAACAATAGCGACCGGGGAATGGTATAGATTTTCTGCTACTCCGGTTATTGATCGGAATAGATTCGATAGCGTGATGGCATCTGCCAAGCCTCGGAAAATCGAGCTTGAAATGCATTCGGTGTCTGGTTTCGGCTCACGAGAAAGCCAGAAGTTAACGCTTACCGTGTCGAGCGTTAGTGCAGCATGGCGAATAAGAGTTAATAAAGTGCTTAAAAAGTGGATTAAAGCTGTGCAAAAAAAATCGAGTCTCAGTCGGCTGCAAGGCGCTCAGGATGTGGCTGCGCTGATGCCTAAGGACGGCTTGCAATTGCCTAAGAAGATGATAAATAACGGTGGAATTACTTACGAAGAAAATGGCAAAATCAAGACAGTGACTGCAGAAACCGTAGATCAGCTGTTCATTTATCCCATGTCAGATGGGTCGACTATAGAAGACTTATGGAAGGATGCAGGGAATAACCTGAGGTTGATTGCTGCTGCTGACGATGGCAAATATGATCTTCCTGCCTTGAATGTCGATTGTAATCTTTCTACGACACAGGTCTAGCGCTAATAAGTTGTAACTAAACAGCTCCGGTGAGGAAGGAGTTCCATGGAAATTCCAATGGCTCCAATGTCGATATACCGCGGACAGTGGAAATCACTACGTTTGTATACTCCCGATCCTAAAGAAGGCTCAGTCGATTCTGAAGAGAATACATTTGCCTATAAAGGTACGAGACGCTCCATTTTGGGGATTTTTATTGTCTATATGGTGCCGCTGTCGGCAGGAATAGCTGCGTATGTGTTAAGGCTCCAGCTTGATTTTGGTGATACGTTGATTGCTGTGATGGGCATTTTGGCAGGTGCATTGATCGCTACGTTCAGTCAGCTTGCAAACTGGAGACAAATCTTTAAAGCGGATAAAGGATTGGGAACTTCAGCTGAGAGGTGGTTGCTTGATTCTTCTATAGCACACATTCTTGCGGGGGCATATAGCGCTGTTCTTGTTTCAATAATAACTCTGATAGCTATGGCCGTTCAATTGCCAGCGTTACCATGCCTATCGCCATGGATTCATCGAGTTGGAAGCGTTGTGATCGTGCTTTTAAGCGCACATGTGGCTGTAAGTATTTTGATGGCATTGCCAAATTTGTATTCAGCATATGTACAAATCAACGATGTCATCCCATTGCTCAACGGACGAGATAAAACTTGTTAATATAAGCGCAAAACTGATTGCGCACTAATCAAACAAATAAAAATTGAACCATGCCCGACTCGACAGGTCCCAGGACACAATAAGAACCCCGCCGTATTTTCATCCTTGCCCGGCCACGCCACAGCCACAATCCTTGTACATGAGCCAGGCATCCCTACCTATATCGCTTTTTACCAAGAACTACAATGTCAAGCAGACGCAGTTGATGGGACACTTCACACGGGCATGTCCGACCCCACAAAGACCGGCAATTGGTTAGAGCTAAGTTCGGAGCTAGAGCCAACGGCAGATGCCAAACCAAGTAGCATACAAAAGACTGCAGCGGAATAGGAACGTGCTGCGATCACATCATCCCTGGCGACAACAACAGCTTGACAGTCTGCAATGGCTGTCGAACACTGGTCATAAAACCAAGGCGACGAGAGAGACCGCATCGCGCAATTCATGGTACCGACCAACAAGGCATCATGATGTCAAAACGAATCCGTGCTCGATCCCTCCCGGTGTGGGGAGCGCATCCCCGGACGAGGCGGAATCACCTCCGAATAGCACCTCCGATTGTGCGTGCGTCTGCTGCTCGTTTCCCGACCGGATTACGGCTTTTCCGCGAGTCCCCTGCGTTCGCAGTTCTGTGGCCTAATCCTGCGGCACGCAGGGACGGCCGGCGGAATGCGCCTGGATCTGCATTTCGTGACATGAACCTTGGTCACGTAATGGATTCATGCCTGATATTGCTGGTATTTCTTGTTTCCCGGATCTTAACTAGATACGATTAAAGGAAAGCACGATACGAGTTCTGCGGCAAGCCCTTTGTCGAGCATGCGGGCTGGGGACGCCTGTGCAGGTTCTACCTCCGACGCCTGCCGTCAGCGGGCCCGCCTAGCGAGCAGGACGATGCTGATGCCCCCGGACATGGCGATAGCCGATCAGTGGCTGCGCTGGCAGCTAGTCCACAGGGGAAGATTACCAGTAAGCGCGCGTTCTGCTCCGACTGAGCCCCAGCCTCCTGCACCGACTCGGTCACATAGACTGACCTGCCCGCGGCGGAGTAGTCCAAGGCCAGGGATGGCCTGAGCTTCGCCCTGGGAGGAGGGTCGCTTCATCGACTTGGACCACTTCTACTACTGGCCGACTGGGCCAAGATGCTGCTTGCGCCCGGGCTGGCAGGACCTGAATCGAGATCAGCTCCGGTCAAAGGCTACACATCTGGGGCCAGTGCGCCGAACGCAAGGGCGTCAAGGTCCGGGGCCTGATGGACGCGGACGCCTACTCGAAGGGGCGGTACATGACTTACACAGGCCACGCCTGGCGGAACAGCCCGGCCAAGCTCGCGGACCTCGCATTTTTGTTTAATGTGGTCAACTTTATAAATAAATAGAACTAACCAAACCCAAGCACAGCAAACTATACAAAAGTCATTTTTGATTGCTTCTTTACCTTCTATGGGTTGAAGCGGAATTGTCAAGATCTATTAAAGATGTAACAAGACTCAGCAATTGAGGTCTTCAATAATAAGTTGATTTATATGTTTCATCCTTTCAAGGAAAGATGGGCCATCCATATAAAGTTCATGATGACGAGTATTAATACTGTTGCAGCCTATACTCAAAGGCTCCTCTAAGCCATTGTATTCAGCAATAATATTTAAATGCTGCTGTGCGGAAATCCTATCTTGTCTAGAAAAGCCGGCTCAGATGCACTTAACGATAAACTCTTGATGCTCGATTTCTTTAGTGTGCGAGACCAAGCACTATTAGACTCATCAGGCTTTTCAAGAGTTCCGATACAGACTCGTTTTTAAGTAAATACAGTTACTTGCAATTTATTTCGTAAACGCTCCTCTATTTTACAATAAGGATCAACATCCTGTTCAACTACGGTCTCCAAAATTTCGTCGGTTCCAATTGCATAGACCAGGGATTCCTCCAGTCTAAGCAACTCCTCGCGAATTCCATTTTCCCCACACCCTATTAGTTCGGACCATGCATAACTCTGATTTAAGAGTCGAGTAAGAGCATTTTCTCTACTTACCCATTCTTGCGGCTCATTTTTACAATTCATTTGATCTCACGTTCCCAAATGTTGCCACTTTGCTGCCATTCTCTTACAATCTAAGCTAGTTAATAGCTTCTTCACTGATATCACAGCGACAGCAACAGAGCGGGCGACGGGAATCGGACCCGCCTCTGAAGCTTGGGAAGCTTCCATTCTACCAATGAACTACGCCCGCAAATCCGGCTACCGGGGTCAGGCCTCGGCCAACCGCATGCGAGTCACCATGGTAGCAGGTCTCGGCGATGTGCGCGAATCACCAACTCCGAGCACGGTTGCAAGCAAGGTCTTCAACCCACTTTCAGACAGTGCCGTCAGGCTCAATCAGGTCGGCCACCACTGTGGAGCAGGCCCCGAGCAAGGCAGCATCCTCCCCCAAGGCCGAGCGGTCAACCACAAGAGGTCGCCGAAAGTCAGTGGCCAGGGCATCGTTCATAGTCTTCTCCATGGCGCTCAGGAAGATGCGGTTGACCACCCTGGAGTCCCCTAGAACAGTCACACGAGGAATGTCCATAAGGCCGGCGGGCATGGTCAGGACGCGGCCCAGCAGTTCACCAGCCCGCCGCAGAATGCTTGCCAGATTGTCAGGATCCCGATCCATCGCAGCAGTCAGCCTGGGAACGCTAATCAAGGATTCCAGGCAGCCGCGCTTGCCGCAGCGACACTGAGGACCAGTTGGGTCCACCACTACATGACCGATCTCACCGGCTGCACGGTTGCAACCGGTCACCAGCTCGCCAGAGACCAGCAACCCTGCCCCGACTCCGTTGCCCAGGTGGACCAGCAGCAGGTCGGATTGACCTGAGCCGAACTGCCGCTCGGCCAGGACCTCGTTGTTGGCATCGTTGTTGACCGTCACCTCCAGGCCTGTCTTCTCGTGCAGATAGCCGCGCAGGTCGGTCTGAACCCAGCCCAGGTTGGTGGCATCGTCCACCACGCCTTCAGCACTGACGATGCCGGGACTAGATACGCCTATGCCCATGATGGGATGGGCCGCCCGTTGCATCAGCGAATCGGACAACTCCCCCACCAAGTCCAGGGGAACCTTGCCGTCAGTGGTCAGAGGGATCTCTTCACGCGCCACCACCTGTCCGGTCAGGTTGAGCACCGCTCCCCTAAAGACATAAGGAGTGGAAAGGTCCAGGGCCAGGATGCTTCGCCCGTCGGGATTGATGCGCAATAGCCGTCCACGCTTGCCCGGCCCGGTGGATTTGCTATAACCAACTTCCATGAGCAGATGCTCACCCAGCAGCTCGGCCACGATGTCCGATATGGCGACCCTGGTCAGCCCGGAGGCTCGGGCCAGGTCAGCCCTGGTCATACTGACATCAGGATAGAGCAGCCTAAGCAGGATGGCTCGGTTGTGTTGCCGCACCGACTCAGGCAACGCCTTGGACAGGTTGCCGGTATTGATGGTCATGATTCACCTGACGATAAATAATGCGGGGACGGGGACCCGCCGTGGGGATTGGGCCTTGAACCCCGTGACCGCGCCCATCCATACTTGCATCTTATATTGTAAACGCCCTTTTCCGGGCAGGCTCAGACCTCGTCATTGCGACACCAGAGCGGTTCATTTTTCAAGACTGCGCACTAGCATCATAGACAAGACAACGGGGCAGCCAGTAAAAAGTTCAGTTTCCTAACAATTACGTGTTAGGCTGTGAACAGATACCAGAAACAGCTGCATCCCCTCGCTGAGCAAAGGAGCGATCGCCATGACCACGACACCGAACCATTCGGGAGCCTCACCGTCCGCCATAAATCCCCGTTACCTGCTGGGCAACGAAGCCAACCGCATCTTCATGGCCTCGCAAACCTATGGCTTCCTGGACTTCGGGCGGGGGTTCCCCACCGAGCAGGGCGGCGCCGGCTGGCTCAATGACGACGGCAGCATCGACCCCGAGCAGGGAATCCAGACCTGGATCACCTGCAGGATGACCCATGTCTACGCCATCGGCAGCCTCCTGGGCTACCCGGGCGCATCGGAGCTGGCCCACCGCGGTGTTCAGGCCCTTCAAGGCAACCTGCACGACGACGAACACGGCGGCTGGTACCCCTCGGTCTCCTGGCAGGGCCAGCCCGAGAGCGGCAAGACTTGCTATACCCATGCCTTCGTAGTCCTGGCTGCCTCCTCGGCCATGCTGGCGGGCGACCCTGACGGACAGGACCTGTTGGATCAGGCGCTGGAGATCTTCAACCGCTACTTCTGGGATGACGACAAGGGCCTGGCCGTCGACACCTGGGACAGCGGATTCACCCGTCTGGACCCCTACCGGGGGCTCAACGCCAACATGCACAGCACCGAGGCCTTCCTGGCCGTGGCCGACGCCACCGGCAAGGAGGATTACCGCGAGCGCGCCGGCCGCATCATCGACCATGTCATCAGCTGGGCTGAGAACAATCAGTGGCGCATCCCCGAGCACTTCAACAGCGACTGGCAGGCCGACCTGGACTACAACCAGGACAACAAGGCCGACCAGTTCAAGCCTTACGGGGCCACGCCGGGCCATGGAATCGAATGGGCCAGGCTAATCACCCAGTACGCCCTAAGCAGGTTCGATCGGGAGGCCCACCGCAGCCGCTACATCGAGGCAGCCGAGCACCTGTTCGCCAGGGCTGTTGAGGATGGCTGGGCCGCCGACGGGGCCGAAGGCCTGGTCTACACCACGGACTGGCAGGGCCGCCCGGTGGTCCACGACCGCATGCACTGGACCCTGGCCGAAGCCCTGAACACTTCGTCCACCCTCTACGCAGCCACCGGCAAGGCCACCTACGCTGACTGGTACGCCACCTTCTGCAGCTATGTAGACCACTATCTGATTGATCACCAAGGCGGGTCCTGGTGGCATCAGCTGGATGCCGACAACCACGTGATCGGCACGGTCTGGCCCGGCAAGTCCGACCTCTACCATGCCTTCCAGTCCACCCTGATCCCCTACAACGACCCGGCGGTCTCCATCGCTACGGCCATCAAGAAGGCTTGCGGACAGGGGCAGGCGGAGCAGGATCAGGCCCGCTGAAATCCATGGCAGCATCGACCCCGCATCCCGAGGCGGATACAGATAGCGTCCAGGCCGGTCCGATCAGCCTAGGAATTGACATTGGCGGTACCAAGATCGAAGGCGTGGCCATAGACGGCGACAAGCGCCTGCTGGCTTGCCACCGAATACCCACGCGCAAGGGTAATCAAGCGGTTCATGACGACACCGTGACACTTATCCACCACCTACTGGATCCGGTTGGCCTGAATCGGGGGCCGGTCACCGTAGGCCTGGGGATCCCGGGGCGCGTGGATGCCAACCATGGAATAGTGGACGACGCAGTCAACCTGGGCATTCGCCACATGGCTCTGGGCCCTGCCGTTGCCAAGACGACCGGTCTGCCCGTCCGCGTCGAGAACGATGTCAACATCGCTGCTCTGGGAGCCGCCTCGCAGGCTGACAACACCCTGATAGCCCCTGGAACCACACCCCACTCCGAAGCTGCCCGGGACCAGGTCCGACGACCAGCATCAGAGCCTGGGCGTGACGGACCCAGGGCCCTGCCCGACCAGGACGACCACGTAGTGGCCTTCATCAACCTAGGCACCGGTCTGGCAGCGGGCATCATCCGTGAGGGTCGGATCGAACACGGAGCTAGCGGGGCAATCGGCGAAATTGGCCACATCTCAGTGGATGCCCATCAGTTCCCCTGTAAGTGCGGCCAGTGTGGCTGTCTGGAGACCGTGGCCTCAGGTGCGGCAGTGGAAACCCTTTGGCCGGGAATCGCCCACCCCCTGCCTGACCTGATTGCCCAGGCAAGCAAGGGGAACCAGCACGCCAAGGAAGTCCAGGACATCATCGGCCATGGCATTGCCCTGGCTGTCCAGATCGTGGCCCTGGCTATCGACCCTGCAGTCATCATCTTGGGCGGCGGCATGAGCAAAACCGGCCAGCCCCTGCTGGATCTGGTCACCGAGCATCTGAATAAGAGCGCGGCCTGCAGCCACTTCATCGCCTCGCTGAGGCTACCCGACCGGTTGCGTCTGGCCCCAGCCGACCTGCCCATCGCAGCCATCGGCGCCGCCCTGGCAGGACGCATGGCCGCCGACAGCCGCCCATCTGAGCTTATTGGAAAGGAAATCGCATCATGACCGAAATCATCATCGTCAAGTCCCAGGAGGAAGCAGGGAAAATCTATGCCCGCTGCACAGCCGACCTGATCCGGCGCAAGCCTGACTGCGTGCTGGGTCTGGCAACGGGGTCCAGCCCCCTGGCGGCATACCAGGCGCTGGCCGACCTGGTCCACAAGGAAGGTATCGATGTCTCCCAGGTGCGCGGATTCGCCCTGGACGAGTACGCTGGCCTGGATCCGGCCCACCCCCAGTCCTACCGGTCCACCATCAACCGGACCGTGGTCGAGCCTCTGGGCCTGGACCCTGCCAAGGTGCAGGTGCCAAATGGAAACCTGGACACCATCAAGGACGCTGGCCGTGTGTACGACCAGGCAATCAAGGATGCCGGCGGAGTCGACCTGCAGATCCTGGGCATCGGCACAGACGGGCACATTGGCTTCAATGAGCCTGGATCCTCCCTGGCTTCGGGCACCCGCATCAAGACACTGACCGAGCAGACCCGCATCGACAATGCCCGATTCTTCGACAATGACATGGATCAGGTGCCCACCCACTGCATCACCCAGGGAATCGGGACCATCCTCAAGGCACGCCAGCTGGTTCTCCTGGCCTTTGGTGCCGGTAAGGCGGAAGCCGTTGCCGAGAGCGTAGAAGGCGGCATATCGTCCTTCTGCCCGGCCTCCGCCCTCCAGATGCACCCCCACGCCACTGTGATCGTGGACGAGGCCGCCGCCTCCCGCCTGCGCAACCGCGACTACTACAAGTGGGCATACGCCAACAAGCCTGACTGGCAGTCCATCTAGAAGGCAAACCAAACATGTCCAAGGAAGCATACGAGTCGGCGGGGCTC
>NZ_JBVPQK010000058.1:0-12447 GCF_058197115.1 Bifidobacterium sp. POST2/T3 (B1) | reverse complement strand
AGCGACGAGGTGGCCACCGGACTGCGAGCGCATGACCTGATCGCCCGGACCATCACCGTCAAACTGCGCTTTGATGATCTGCGCTATATGACCAAGGCCCATACCCTGGAGACTCCGGTCAACTCAGCCAATCGCATCTATCCGCAGGCGGTCGGACTGCTCAAGGCCATGCTGGGGCTGCCTGAGGGCGTGCCCATGGACACCCCCCTGCCCCGGCTGATCCGCCTAGCCGGTGTCAGCGCATCCGGTCTGAGCCGGGTGGAAGATACCCCCATCCAGCCGTCCTTGGACGACATCATGCGCGAGAGCAAACGACACACCGGTAGTGAGTCCCAGCGCCTGGATCAGGCAGAGGCCACCATGGACTCCATCAGGAACCGCTACGGCAAGGGTTCAGTCAGCATGGGTCTCTAAGCGCCTGTACGCAAACGCTCCAGGGCCAGCTCCAGCTGGTCGTCAGATATGGTGGATGAAAATCGCAGACGGTGACCATCCCCGTAGAACTCCCCAGGACTGGCCAGTATCCCTATTCGGGCCAGGTCAGCCATATCGGCCCAGCAATCGCCCGAGCGGGCTTGCGTCCAAATATAAAGTCCACCCTGTGGCATGACGGCATCGTATCCGTAAGCTGTCAGAGCTTGAGCTAAGGCTCGCAGACGACGGGCGTAGATCTCGCGCTGGGCCATCACAGCTTTTCCGTCCTCCAGAGCGGCTCGCATGGCCCTCTGTACCGGACCGGGTACAATCAGTCCCACCTGCTTGCGGTAAGCAGTCATGGCCTTCACTAGATGAGCATCGCCGGCCACGAGGGCTGCCCTGTACCCGGCCATGTTGGACTGTTTGCTCATCGAGTACAGGCAGAGTATCCCGCTGGCATCGCCGCTGCAGACTTCAGACTCCAAGATACAAGGTGAGGCCGGGATCGGCGCATTCTGCCCGACTTGAGTAGGTCCTGACCAATCCAGCATGGCATAGCACTCGTCGCTCAGGACCGTAGCCCCTATCGAACGAGCCACCCGGACGATCTTAGCCAACGCGGCTCGGTCTATGACCTGCCCACTGGGGTTGCCTGGCGAATTGATCCAAACTGCTCGCACGCCAGGCAGATCCACCCATGAATCTGTATCAGCCGGATCATCCACGGTTGTCACCTGAGCCCCGGCCAGCTGGGTTCCGATGGCATAGGTGGGATAGGATACCGTCGGCTGTACCACCCGATCCCCCGGGCCCAGATGCAGGAGGGAGGCCATGAGTGCCACCGCCTCCTTGGACCCGACCGTAGGCACCAGGTCCGCGCCCAAGGCATCCAGATCGACACCGCGACGGCGACGGAACCAGTCGGCCACGGCCTGCCTCAGGAGATCATCACCGGCAGTTTTCGGATATCCTCGCGCCTGGTCATCATCTGCAGCCGCCGCCAGGGCATCCCTGACCGACCTGGGTACAGGATCCACCGGCGAACCGACCGAGAGGTCGACCAGACCGCCGGGGCATTGCTCAGCACGCCGCCGGTAAGTGTCAATCCTTGACCAGTCGTAGGGGGATCGGAAAGAGTGAAAACCCATGGCCCGCCTTTCTCTTATGAATAAGCCGCGGTGGGTTGGCTCCCATCCGCGGCTCGTCAGCCTTAATCGACTACTTGTTGGGCGGCAGTGCTGCCACACCCTCCGGATCGTGATCGTAGGGGCCGACCGCAGCAGCGCCGCCGGCATCCCCCACCTGGGCGAAGAAATCAGTCGCCGCGTCCTTATACCAAGTCCACTCCTCGGGCAGGTCGTCCTCGTAGAAGATGGCCTCCACCGGGCAGACCGGCTCGCAGGCGCCACAGTCCACGCACTCGTTGGGGTTGATGTAGAGCGAACGGACGCCCTCGTAGATGCAGTCCACCGGGCATTCGTCCACGCAGGCCTTGTCCTTGACGTCCACGCAAGGCTGAGCGATGACGTAGGTCATGGGTTACCTCCTGAGTATGCGAGTATTCACTCTACACTGCAGCGCCGACGCTCCAGGTCAGTCCAGACCGGCCTGGGTGGCCTCGGATATCTTCCCGCTGAGCTGATGCCGACCGAGCAGGGAGTGCCGGTAGGAGTAGCCGAAGTAGATGGCCAGACCCGCAGCCAACCAGACCACGAACCGGATCCAGGTCAGCACGGTCAGGTTGAGCATAAGCCAGAGGCAGGCCAGAGCGATCAGAATGGGGACCCAGGGGTTGCCAGGCATCTTGAATGACCGAGGCAGGTCGGGCCGGCGCTTGCGCATGATGGGCAGGGAGATGGCCACCAACAGGAAGGCCGAGAGCGTGCCGATATTGACCATGTCTGACAAGACATCTATGGGGAAGCAGGAGGCCACCACGGCCACCACGATGCCGCCCAGGATCTGAATGCGGGCAGGCGTGCCATGCCGGCCAGTGCGGGACAGGGCACGGGGAAGAAGCCCGTCGCGGCTCATGGCAAAGACGATTCGAGTCAGCCCCAGCAGGAGCACCATAACCACAGTGGTCAGCCCCACCACGATGCCGAAGGAAATGATCTTGGCAGCCCAGGGAGCGCCTACCATCTCAAAACCGGTTGCCAGGGAGGGGTTCTTGGCCTTGGCGAGATCCTTGTAAGAGACCATGCCGGTGGTGACGATGGCTACCAGGATGTACAGGGTGATGACGATCAGCATGCCCAGACCAATTCCGCGGGGAATGGTCTTGTGGGGCTCCTTGGCCTCCTCGGAGGTGGTGGCGACGATGTCGAAGCCCACGAAAGCGAAGAAGACCAAGGCGGCGCCTGAGAGGATGCCGGGGACACCGTAGATGGTGGGCTGCATGCCGGAAACCCACTGCCAGAGGGGCTGGCCCATGATTCCTGGCACGCTGGCCCCCGGAACGGCCGAAGCTGGTTCGGAAGGCGGGATGAAGGGCCGGTAGTTGTCCATCTTGACGTAGAAGAAGCCCACCACGATAACGAAGACCACGATGCCGATCTTGAGGACGGTCAAGGCCCCGTCGAACCGGGCAGAAAGTTTGGTGCCCAGGACCAGAAGAACCGTGAAGAGGGTGACTACCACCAGTGGGGCCAGGTCAACATCCATGCCTCCCACATGGAAGCTGGAGCTGAACGAGGTGCCCCCCATCAGATGGATGAAGTCGTTCAGGTAGACGCCCCAGTACTTGGAGATGACCGAGGCGGCCATGAGCATCTCCAGAATCAGGTCCCAGCCGATGATCCAAGCCACCAGTTCGCCCATGGTGTTGTAGGTGAAGGTGTAGGCCGAGCCTGAAACCGGGATCATTGAGGCGAATTCCGCGTAACACATAACGGCTGCCGCGCAGACAATGCCTGCGATGACAAAGGAGATGATGACGGCCGGCCCTGCATGGAAGGCCGCCGCCTGGGCCCCCACCGAGAAGATGCCAGCACCCACGGCCACTGCGACTGCCATGATGGCCAGGTCCCAGGTGGTCAGCGTCCGCTTGAGCGACCTGCCCTCCTCCCCGGTCTCCGCCAGGGTCTGTTCAACCGATTTCTTCCTGAATAATTCCATCTTGCTCCAGACTCACGAGTCCCGCTCCGGCGAGTAATCATAGGATATGATGCCGTAGAAAACCGGTATACGCTCATTACGTGAATGTAAAGGCTACCAGGCCAGGTCAATACCCGGAGTAACGGGCTCGGGAATCAGATGGATGCCGAAGGTGGAATCAACGCCTTTCTGGATGGCACGGGCCAGGGCTACCATGTCGTCTGAGCCGGCACCTCCGCGGTTGGTCAAGGCCAGTGTGTGCATGTCAGATAGTGCGGCAGCCGATCCCTGCTCCAAAGCGAAGCCCTTGTGGAAACCTGAATGATCGATCAGCCAGGCTGCTGAGGTCTTGACCAACGCCGAGTCTTCGACAGGATAGCGCGGGGCATCCACCGGCAGGGCATCCGCGGCCTGACGACTGATGATCGGATTGGTGAAGAAACTCCCGCAACTATGGCGGTCAAGCAGCACCCGTTCGCCTCTGGGGCCGTGAAGGTCATCCTGGACTGCCTCCAGAGCCTCTTCCAGGTCGGAGGTACGGCGGCATGATCCCATCCAGTCGGTCAGGTACCGGTAAGGATCCTCCAGCATCCCCTTGCCTGCTCTGACGGTCAGAACCGCCTGGCGAATCCGTTCCAGAGGAAGCGTTGCTCCGGGCGCCACGCCCAGGGCCTTAGCCAGCTGGGCGGAACCCACCTGAGCTGCCGACCCGTGTCGCAGGACCAGGGTGACCGAAAGAACCACGTAGCGCGGCGTCGGGAAGAACCGTGCATCGGGCACAGCCTGAGCCTGGTACATGGTCTGCTTGAGCAGGGAGGTCCTGTATCCGAAATCGAGATCCGAGGCACGCAGATAGGCAGTGACCTTGTCCTGGCGGTCCCAGACCTCGACCGAGTCGACTAGACGCCCGACCTCCTGGCCGTAGGCACCGATGTTCTGGACCACCGAGGCTCCGACAGTCCCGGGGATGCCGGATAGACCCTCTACCCCGATCAGGTGCATGCGCACGCAGTAGGAGACCAGGTCATCCCAGTTGGTCCCGGCCGTGGCGTTGATATGGACAACGGGGATGCCATCCTCAGGCGGAGCCACCTCGTCGGGAACGCTGATGTCCTGACGGGTGTCACGTACAACCACGCCAGGAAAATCCTGGTCAGAGGCAAGCAGATTGGATCCTCCGCCGATCAGGCATAGGGGCAGCCCCTTGGAATCCGCGCCCTCCACAGCCTCGATCATGCCCACGCGGTTCCGGGGCTGGACGAAAGCGGCCATGCTCCCGCCTACACCCACTGTGGTGATATCAGCAAAGGTCGGAATAGTGTCTCTGGAGGATACGTCAGACATGCAATTCACTGTATCATCGTCCCCTTATGAGGGCCTCTTCCGGGCAGGAGCAATGCCGTGGCTGCCTACCATCCTTGGCAACAAGCGATCAGCCATGATCAGAGAGTGAAGCAAGACCGCATCCATACAGCTGTAAAGTCCGGTCTGACCCATCATTATCAGGTTTTCCTATAGCTTTTGCAAGACCCGTGCAAGGCCAGGGGACGATTAGCGGCAATAGATATTACCTATATGCCAGGTCGTTGACCGGCCTGCTACCTGGAGGGTTTTATGTGACAAGAGCTTTGGAAAGAGGAATCTCCAAAGCCCGGTTTCCGGACGAAGGATACCGGGAACACGTGGACACCTGACCGGGCGTCCATAGGACACGCACCAGGAAACGAGCATGCAATGACAGAAGACAGACGAACCCAGTTCCACCAGATAGCCCATGACCAGGGGAAACAAGCCTGGCTGACCTCCGCCTGGCAGCACCACATCGGGCACGAGTACGGTGCCGAGAATTTTGCCGCAGCCACCTTGGACTTCGTTCGCAAGTGGGATTGGGACTGGGTCAAGATCAACCCGAGGGCCATCTACTATGCCGAGGTCTGGGACGCAGTCTACGACAGGGATCACTATGATTGGCTGATCCCGCGCACTGTCCGCACGGCCATCCAGGAGGCAGGGGACATCGCCCGCATCGACTACCGCGATCCTGAAACCAACAGGGTCCTCCAAGAGCAGATCCAGGCCGCCAGGATCATCCGAGACGGCCTGGAGGACCGAGCAGCCATCGACACGGTATTCTCCCCGCTCTCGGTCCTCCTTCAATTGGCCGATCTCCCCCTCTACCCCGAGGGGCAGGGCTCCGCGCAGGAGGAGGACAGGGATCTGAACAGGCAGACGCTGATCTTCGCCCAGCCCGAGGCAGCCAAGTCAGCGCTGGACAACATCGCCCGGACCCTTGCCGACTACGCAACCCTGCTGGTCAGCCCCAAGGAGCAAGGCGGGGCCGGCCTGGACGGCATCTTCTTCGCCGAAACGGGCCTGGCCAGCTATGGCTACTTCAACCAGGCGCAACTGGAGGAATGGGCCAAGCCCTATGACCGGATCGTGCTCCGGGCGGTCAGACAGGCCAATCCGGAAGCCCTGGTCCTGGTGCATACCTGCCGGGAGGATGCGCATCCTGAAGAATTCACCAATCTGAATCCTGATTTTCTTCATTGGGATCAGTTCCGCCCAGGCAATCCTGAAATCAGCACCGACTTTCCTGCTGTACCCGTGGGCGGAGCCGACTTCGAACTCTTCAACCCAGGCGGCGACGTGGACCAGATCCGCAAGGAATTGGATCAGACCACCCAGGCCCGTCAAGGCCGTCCCTTCCTCCTGGCGCCCTCATGCACCATCCCGACGCCCGCCGACGAGGAGGCCCTGCGCCTTCTGAGCGGAACCCGGGCCCCCAAGCAACTCTGAAACCACAAACAACCCTCGACATCAACCGTCAAACTCCAAGGGAGACATCATGGTCATCACATCAAAGCAGCACCAGCCGCATCATGGCACCATCAGGGCAATGGTTGCCCTCATGATCACCATGGCCATGGCCGGAGCGCTGTCGGCCTGCGGATTGGGGGGCGACCAGGGCTCCTCCGCAGGATCGTCGGATCATGTGACCATCGCTGCCATTTACCCTAAGACCGGTCTCTACGCCGAGTACGGCAAGATGTTCCAGCAGGGCTTCGACCTGGCCAAGGACCAGGTCAACAAGAAGGGCGGAATACAGGGCAAGCGCCTGAACATCGACTACTACGACACCCAATCAGACGCCAAACAGGATGCCGCCGTCGCCCCCAAGATCGCCTCCGACAAATCGGTCATCGCCGTTGTGGGAGACTACTCCTCGCCGGCCTCCTCAGCCGCATCGCCCATCTTCCAGCAGGCTGGACTGGTCCATTACGGCTTCAACAACTCCTCGCCGACTTTCACGAATTCAGGTGATCATGTATGGACACCCCAGATCTCACAGAAGATCAACCAGGAAGTCAACGCTGAGGCAGTGTCCAAACGAGCCAAGAAGATCTCCGTCGTCTATCTGGAAAACGACTGGGGAAAGGAATCCTTCCAGTACTTCAAGGAGGCTGCGGAACGGCTCGGGGTGCAGATCGTCTACCAGTCCTCCTATCTGCCAGATTCCACGGACCTGACTCCGATACTGATCCCAGCCAAGAATGCTGCCCCCGATGCCGTGGTGGACATCGGCTACGGACCGGATGGAGCGCTGGTCGCCAACACCCTGCGAGACAAGCTGGACTATAAGGGACCATTCTTCGGCGGTCAGGAGACCAAGGAGTTCCTCTCCCTGACCGGAGCGAACGCCCAAGGGGCCATCATTACCGGCGTCTTTTCTGCGACAGGCACCAAGGATGCGAAGGCCAAGGCTTTCGTCAAGAGCTTCGAGGACCGGTACCACACTGTTCCGGGCAACTTCGAAATCACTGCCTACCAGGCCATTATGGATCTGGCCTACGCAGGCGAGAAGACCAGCCCCACCAGGGAGGGCATCCAGGAGGCCCTAGGCAAGGTCAAGGACTTCCCGCTCTACCAAGGCCGGGGAGGGACCTTCCGGTTCAATACCAAGACCCGACGGGCGGACACGATCAAGCCCATCCTCCTCCAGGTGGATCAGGGCAAATTCAAACAGATCGAGGAGTGAGCAGCGATCATGGTCGAGACGCTCTTTTCCGGACTCATCCACGGCGGCGTTTACGCTCTGGCCGCCGTGGGGATGTCCCTGGTCTTCGGAGTGACCAATGTGGCCAACTTCGCACAAGGATCCCTGGTAGCGGTAGGCATGATGACGGCCTGGTGGGTAGGCTCCTCCCTAGGCTGGGGACTCGTTCCCACCATACTGGCCGTCGTCCTGGTCACGGGTCTGGTCGGCCTGGTCACCAACCTCCTGGTCATCACTCCCCTGGAAGGCCGGCAGCCGATCGCCGCGCTCTTGGGAACTGTCGGCCTAGGGCAGGTGCTGGATAACGGGATGCAGCTGATCTTTGGCTCTCAGACCAGGGCCTTCCCCCAGCTGCTGCCCACCCACAACCTGCATGCGTTGGGCATCAGCTTCGGCACCTCCGACCTGGTCATGGGTCTGGTCGCCCTGGCCAGCATGGTTGCGCTCTGGGCCTTCTTGACCTACGGCAGGACCGGACAGGCCATCAGGGCCACCTCGCAGGACTCCCAGGCCGCGTTGCAGATGGGGGTGCCGGTCACCTCCATTCGCACCATAGCTTTCGTCATCGGTTCGATTCTGGCGGGCATCGCCGGAATTTTCATCGGCCTGTTCAAGACGAACATCAACCCCATGGACGGCAACGCCATCGGCATGACAGCCTTTGTGGCCGCCGCCATCGGCGGGCTGGGCTCCATCCCCGGAGCCATCATCGGGGGCCTGGTTCTAGGTTTGGCCGAAGCCGTCGGCGTAGGACTCTTCGGCGATGGCGTGCACGACCTGATCACCTTCGGCACCCTCCTGTTGGTTCTGATCCTCAAGCCCTCAGGATTCCTGGGCCGCAAGGCAGACATGGGCAAGGAACCCATGACCGGAACCCTACCGGAAGCCGCCAGACCCATCCGTCTGCCGCTTTGGGCCAACCTCGGCCTTGCAGCAGCCGCTCTGGCCACCCCCTTCATTTTCTCCGACCATCTGGCCGGCATCGGGACCCAGGTTGCCATATACGCCATTGCCGCAGTGGGCCTGACGCTGATCTCAGGATCAGCCGGTCAGACCATCCTGGGACTGGCGGGACCTGTGGCCGTGGGAGCCTACGCCTCGGCCCTGCTGACCATGCGTCTGCATTGGCCCTTCACCCTCTCCCTGCTGGGCGCGGCCGTCATCGCCGCCCTGGCCGCATCCCTGCTGACATTCCCGGTATGGAAGCTCAGTGGCCACTATGTGGCTATCGCCACCATAGGCGTGGGAGCAGTCATGGTCGCCATCATCCGCATCTGGGAACCTCTGACCAGGGGCTCGCTAGGTCTGCAAGGCATTCCCCTGCCGACATTCCTGGGCAAGCCGCTCTACACCCAGCAGATGCAGTACCTGCTGGATCTGGTCATTCTTCTTCTGGTCCTTGCAGTGACCTCCCGGATCCGGTCCTCACATCTGGGCCACGTCTTCGAGGCCATCGGCGAGGACGGACAAGCGGCCTGGTCCCTGGGGATCAGGACAGGGGCCTACAAGGCGCTGGCCTACGCCCTGGCATGCGGGTCGGCAGGTATCGCAGGAGCCCTGCTGGCACACCAGTACACCTATATCGACCCGACCCTCTTCAATCCGACCATGTCGACCCTGATTCTGACCATCATCGTCCTGGGTGGCATGAAGTCCCCGACCGGAGCTGTGATCGGCTCCCTGATCCTGGTAGGGGCCCCTGAACTGCTGCGTATCCTGCCCGAGGTGAGAATCATGGCCTACGGACTCGTCCTGATCATCTTTATCATCTGCAGACCACAGGGTCTGTTCTCAACCAAAAGGAGGGCATGATGACGGGCAGCCGACACAATACCGAACCTGTACGCGACAGTCCCGATCAGCCCCTACTCAGCGTACGAAATCTGAGCAAGAGCTTCCAGGGACTGCAGGCAGTGGCCGATGTGAACATGGACCTGGCACCCGGCCAGGTGATAGGCATTATCGGCCCCAACGGATCAGGAAAGTCCACGACCATCAACCTGGTCTGCGGCTTTCTCAAGCCCGACTCGGGCCAGATCAGTCTGAGGGGACGCACCGTGACCGGCCTGCCCGCCACGGACATAGCCGAGCAAGGGGTGTCCCGCACCTTCCAGAACGGCAGGGTCTTCCCGACCATGAGCGTTGAGGAGAACGTGGCCGTTGGATTCCATAGGCGCCTGGAAGCCCGCAGGCCCTTTCGCCGTCTGGAGAAGTGGCCCATCCTGCGATGGGTCCCCCTGCTGGCTCAGACCTGGCTGACGCTGGTGCCCGGTCCCGCCTGCCGCAGGGAGGCGGTCGTCGAACGCAAGGCCGTCCAGTCTGAGATCGACAGATTCAGCGAGCGCCTGGAAGAGCACCGAACCCAGGCCGCCTACACACTCTCCTACGCCAACCGGCGACGCACAGAGATAGCCAGAGCACACGTCAGCTCCCCCGACATTCTGGTTTTGGACGAGCCCACAGCAGGAATGAACCAGTCGGAGACGGCCGAGGTGCTGCAACAGCTTCTGGAGCTCAAGGCCCACGGGCAGACCATGCTCCTGGTCGAGCATAAGATCGATCTGATCGAAGCGCTTTGCGACCAGGTCATCGCCATGGACGGCGGAAAGATCATCGCCTCCGGACCTCCCAGGCAGGTCAGCGCCGATCCTCGCGTCATCACCGCATATCTAGGCGACCGCAGACCCCGCAACGAGACCCCCATGAACGGGCAGGCGAATGTCCTGGCCCGGCAGAACGCCCTGGCCCCGGTCACCGCTGCAGAACAGGTCGATGGGCAGGATCACGGTAGTGCAGGAACCGGGCTAAAAGCCAAAACCAAGGCGCATAATGACAGTGAGGGGGAGCCAACCACCGAAGAGGATCGAACATTGCTCTCCCTGGATGCCATCGATGTGAGCTATGGCCCGGTCAAGGCTCTGGATCATGTCAGTCTGCGCATTCCCCAAGGCGGCATCGTCTCCCTTCTGGGCGGCAATGCTTCGGGCAAGTCCACAACCATGAAGACCATTCTGGGCCTGCTCGCTCCAAAGAAGGGGACCATCCATTTGGATGGACGGGAAATCACCCACACCCCCACCAAGGACCGGGTCCGTTCCGGAATCGCCTCGGTCCCTGAGGCGAGAAGGGTCTTTGCGGCCATGAGCGTGGAGGAGAACCTGCGCATGGGCGCCTTCACCCAAAGGGAACGCAATCAGATTGAACAGGATCTGGATGCTATATATGAGCGGTTCCCACGCCTGGCTGAACGCCGCAGGCAGCAAGCCGGCACCCTCTCAGGAGGCGAGCAGCAGATGCTGGCCTTCGGCAGGGCCCTGATGAGCCATCCTCGGCTGATATGCATGGACGAACCAACCATGGGCCTCTCGCCCAAACTGGTCGACCAGGTACTGGAACAGATCGTCTCCCTTCGCGACCAGCTGGGCATCTCCATTCTTCTGGTCGAACAGCAGGCCGAGCTGGCCCTGTCCATCGCCGACTACGGGTACGTGCTGCAGAACGGCCTGATCCGTCTGGAGGGGCCTGCCCGAAAGCTCTTGAATGATGAACGTGTCCGCCAGGCATACCTGGGCAAGGCAACCTCCCGATAGCGGGCGATAAGGAACACCTATGAGCGGAGCCTTGCCCGGGACCATAAAAAACGATTCGATGGTGGGCTAGCGAAAGATTCACAACCGGACACAAGCAGAGGAAGACACCCGCATGAGCAAAGGATTCGCAACAAAAGCCGTCCATGACGGCTATGACTGTCAAAGCCTGGGCGGAGGCGCGGCCAGCGTCCCTATCTACCAGTCGGCCGCCTTTGACATGATCACTGCCGACCGGGGAGACGCACTGGCCGCCGGCGAAATTCAAGGGTTCTCTTACTCACGCCTGGCCAATCCCACAGTCAAGGTCCTGGAGGATCGCCTGGCCAGCCTGGAGGGGGGCAAGGGGGCTGTGGCCATGGCCTCAGGGATGGCAGCCGTGTCGTCAGCCCTCATGTGCGCAGCCGAAGGCGGCGGGAGACTAATTTCCCCGGTCGATCTTTATGGGACCTCGGTGGATGCCATGAAGACCTTCTTTCCCAACTTCGGCATCGAAACGGATTTTGTGGACGACATCAACGACCTTGACAAGGTGGAATCCCTGATCCAGGACAACACCAGGGCCATCTTCGCCGAGTCCGTGGCCAATCCGTCCACAGCCATAGCCGACATCCCCGGCCTGGCCGACCTGGCCCATCGGCATGGGCTGGCTCTGATCATCGACAATACAGTGCCCACGCCGTACCTGCTCAACCCGATCGACTTCGGTGCCGACATCGTCGTCCATTCGACCACCAAGGGAATCAGCGGCCACGGCAACGCCCTGGGCGGGGTCATCGTGGATGCAGGACGGTTCGACTGGGGCAACGGCCGATTCCCGCAAATGAGCCAGCCCGAACTGATCATCAGCGACGAGCGGCACGGGTCCATGGTCAGCTTTCTTGATGCCTTCGGCAAGATGGCCTTCCTGCACAGGGTTCATACCAAATACCTGCACACCTTCGGGGCGGTCATGAGTCCTTTCACCGCCTACCTGCAACTGACCGGCCTTGAGACCCTGGCCCAGCGGGTCGCCGCCGAGGTAAAGACGGCAGCAATCCTGGCCCGCCACCTGCTGACCATTCCCCAGGTGGAACAGGTCAACTACTCGGGCATTCCCGAAGGTCGGCACCAAGGCGATGCGGACCAGCAGAACCGCCTGGCATCAACCCTGCTGCCCAAGGGCGTCGGCACGATCCTCTCCTTCAAGGTCAAAGGGGGCTATGAGCAGGTGAAGCGCATCGTGGACTCGGTGCATCTCATGAGCTACATGCCCAACATCGGCGACTGTCGCACCCTGATTGTGGACCC
>NZ_JBVPQK010000057.1:0-12504 GCF_058197115.1 Bifidobacterium sp. POST2/T3 (B1) | reverse complement strand
GACAAGGGCGATGTCTACACGCAGCTGAAGATCGACGAGGTCTCCAACCTGGGTGCTGCCAAGATCCGTCTGCGCTCTCTGAAGGCCGCCATGGACGAACGCCACCAGCGGGATCTGAACCAGGAGGACAGCGAAGACCAGAAGGAAGTCCCAGCCAAGGAGCAGGCGCCTGCCAAGGTCGCGGCTAAGGATAATGTCATGGTCGAGAATGTTGATCCATCGACTGACATGGTTCAGTCGGAGGTACAGGCGAAGAAATCATCCGACTCTCAAGATTCGCAAGACCTTGCCAGCCATATTGAAGCAGTGGATGCGGATGCGACTGACAAGCCGAAATCGGACGGATTCCGGTCTACCAATGCACAGAAAATCAACCTATCCCAGCGCAAGGCCGACATTGCGGCTATGGCCCGGTTTGTGGCTCTGCACGACAAGAGCGATCAAGGTTTAATAGGCCTCCACCCCATGGGCATCAGACCCATCCGTGAGACCATGGCATCGCGGCAGAAGGAACAGGAAGCCGACAACCCGGGCAGAGATGTTCAGGCAAGCGGGGCCGCAGCCAAGCCGACCCTGTCCAAGTATGCCACCGAGCATCGTTTCACCAAGGAGATGGGGCACAAATTCACAGTAGTAGCGCCGCAGATGTCTCCGGTACACTTCTCCCTCCTGGAGGCGGTCTTCTCCAGTGCCGACTACCACTTCGAGCTCCTGAAGCATGCCACGGCCGAAGACATCAACACCGGGGTCAAGTACGTCAACAATGATGCCTGCTTCCCGGCCATCATCGTGGTGGGGCAGCTGGTCAACGCCTTCCTGTCCGGCCGGTTCGACCCGCACAAGTGCGCAGTCATCGTCACTCAGACCGGCGGCATGTGCAGGGCTACCAACTACTATGGCCTTTTGCGCAAGGCCATGGCTGATGCGGGCTATGGCTACGTCCCGATCATTACACTGAGTGTTCAGGGATTCCGGGCCAACCCTGGTCTTCAGGTAACCCCAGCCCTGCTGCACCGCGCCGTCAAGGCCTTCTACCTGGGCGATGCCATGATCGAGTGCCTGCTCAGGGTCCGTCCCTACGAGCAGGAGCCTGGATCAGCCAATAGGCTCTACAAGCTCTGGGACACGATCTGCAAGGAGACCATCGAGCACCACGGGTACTCCAAGACTGCCAAGAAGGTCTATGGTCACGGCTATCTGCCCTATGGGACTCTGATGAAGCGGATGATCCGGGCCTTCGACCAGTTGCCGTTGCGCAATATCCCCCGCAAGCCCCGGGTGGGCGTTGTCGGGGAGATTCTGGTCAAGTACCATCCCGATGCCAACAACCACGTGGTCGACCTGATCGAGAGCCAGGGTTGCGAGGCCGTGCTTCCCGGTGTCTGCGACTTCATGGTCAACGGCATCTCCAACGCCGAATGGAACGAGGAAATGCTGGGCACCGGCGGCCAGGTGGGCGTTAAGAAGATCGTCCTCAAGGCTGCAGATGTCTACCGTGCTCCCATGATCGCCGGCTTCAAGGCATCCAAGGGGAAGTTCGACATTCCCGCCCACATCAGCGATCTGAGGGAGAAGGCCGCCTCGGTCACCTCCCTGGGTGTTCAGGCCGGAGAGGGTTGGCTCCTGACCGGTGAGATCATCGAACTGATTCAGTCCGGCGCGCCCAACATCGTCTGCGCACAGCCCTTCGCCTGCCTTCCCAACCACGTGACCGGGCGTGGCATGTTCGGCAAGATCCGCAGGACCTACCCCGAGGCCAACATCGTCTCGATCGACTACGATCCCGGCGCCTCTGAGGCCAACCAGCTCAACAGGATCAAGCTGATGATCGCCGCTGCCAAGAAGCCGGGCGACCAGCAAAAGCTCAGCCAGGACCACAAGGCGGCCCTTGAATCCCGGCCTGCGGAATCGACCGGCCTGGATGCTGGGCAGGCAGCACCTGTCCAGGACGGGGAGAAGGTTCTGGAGAGCCTGTAGCCACCATGACGGGGCCGGAGTTCGAAGCTAATGCGCCGGCCTCGGAATTGATGAACCACGAGGATCAAGGAAAGAGGGGGGTTACCATGACCAGCCGCGAGGAGATCAAGGCTCTGCTGGACACCGACCAGATCTACATTGCCGATACACCCGAAATGAAGCAGGTCCAGGACGCCCAGCAGGATCTGGTCTTCGACTTCAACGCCTGCCGTCCCAGCCAGGTGGAGAAGAAGCAGGACCTCTGCAAGAAGATGTTCGGCTCATTCGGCCAAGGCAGCTGGATTGAGGGGCCGATACGGGCCAACTGGGCCTGCAACACCTACTGGGGGAGCAAATGCTACGCCAACTTCAACCTGGTTCTGGTCGACGACGGCCGCATTGACATAGGCGACCACACCATGTTCGGGCCCAACGTCACCATTGTGACCACCGGGCACACCATTCGCCCCGATATACGAGCCTATGGAACGCCTCAGTTCACGGTTCCGGTCAGCATCGGCAGGAATGTGTGGATCGGAGCAGGTGCCATCGTCATGCCGGGAGTGACCATCGGCGACAACACAGTCGTCGGGGCAGGGTCCCTGGTCACCAAGGACATTCCCTCCGACGTGGTCGCCTACGGCCACCCCTGCAAGGTCATCCGTCCGATCAATGACCACGATTATGAATACTTCTGGAGGGATCGGCGGTATCAGGCGCCTTATGATGCCAGGCCTTTCAGGATGGATTAGTCGGGCCGGTTGGTGCCCGGCATCACTTTGTCGGCTTGACTCCTGCGGGCGTGGTTTTGATCAGCAATATCCATCCCAGAGCGGGGAGGGGAAGATCAGCGCCTTGAACCGGCTCCATTCCCGGACGTAGTCGATTTTCGGCTCACGCAGCAGTCGTATCTGTATGCCGTCCATCACTTCCAGGCTCATCCTCACCTTGCTTGGCATCTCTGTCGCCCATCCTATGCCATCAGGAAGCAGCCAGGGGAATTTGGAATAGTGCTCCCAGACCTCTGTCGGCCTGCGGATGAAGTAATCATGCAAGGGATGGTTGGTGGAGATGGCCTCGGTTTCCAGGACCGTATATAGCTGGGTGAGTTCGGGCCGCCCCGCGTTGTGGGCGACCAGATAGTCAAAATAGGCCGGAAGATGGGGATGATCGGGGTCGGACCCGGGCAGTCCTGTCTGTACGAATTCCTCCGGGGTGCCATTGACGTCATAAATGTCCGTGACCAGGAGGGAGAGCAGTCCTTCCTTGCTGCCCACATAATGGAGGACGCCCGGCTGTGACATCCCCACCATGTCAGCGACATCTTTGAGCGATATGCCGTTGTATCCATGTTGGCTGATGAGATGGGCGGCGGCATGTGTGATTTCCGCCCGTCTCACCTCGGGTGACTTTCTGGTTCGGCTCGCCATTGTCTGGTCTTGCGGCTCCTTTTCGCTGTCCTTGAAGGCCTGGGTGCTGCCGGTCGTTTGATACTCATGGTACATGGTGGCCGGATTCATAACAGTGACGCCCGTAGGCTCGACAGGGTCTCGACTCGGTAGGGTATTGGACAAGTAAGTCCTTGTCGTTCGCGAATCCGTACTGGGTCATTGATTTGACAAATATATCGAATGCCTGTTAGATATATAATTATCTAATGGGTGGTAGATATGGTTGTCCGCCACACATTGGACGTGTCAGAGAAGACTAGTTGAAAGAGGTCGACACTATGAGCGACTCAACAACCCCTGCATCGGACGATTCTGAACTTCTGCAGGCGCATAAGGCTGCCCTTGCTGCAGCGCAGAGTGATCCACTATTATCGCCTGAGACTGGTAGACCGGTTCCTAAGAAGACCCTGTTTCGGTTTGGTGCGAGCTTCCTGGCTTTCGGCATTCTGTGGATGTCGGGCTTGGGAATCGTCAGCGTCGTGTTGCTTCCCGAACATCTCAAGCTGGTCCCCGGCATCGCTCCCGAGGCGTTGATGGGCATAGTCAATGCTTGCACGGCCGTGGCTTCACTGGTCTCCAATCTGCTCTTCGGCAACTTCTCAGATCGCAGCCGCTCCCGGTACGGGCGTCGAACTCCATGGATTCTAGGTGGTGCAGTCCTTGGTGGTGTAACCCTGTTCCTGACGGGCATGACCACCAACCCCGTTCTGCTGACTATTGTGTATTGCCTCTGCATGTTCGGACTGAACTGCATGATCGCCCCTATGGTGGCCATTCTGTCCGATCGTGTGCCATCCGGTGTGCGCGGGACCCTGTCCGCCTTCTATGGAGCAGGCTCTACTATCGGTTCGCCCATCGGCTCTTTGATCGGCGCGGCCCTGGTGACCCATATGTTCACTGGCTTCGTTCTAGCCGGCGTACTCATGTTCCTGGGTGGTGTCGTAGCCATTCTTATCATGCCTAGGGAAGGTTCGGCTGCATACCTGCCCAAGGATGAGGGCACCCTTATGGATGTGCTCAAGTCTTTCCAGCCTCCGCGCTTCCATGGGGCACACGACTTCTATAAGGCTTTCGCCGGAAGGCTCTGCATGCTGTTGAGCTATCAGATGATCTCCGCATATCAGCTCTACATCATCGAAAAGTATGTGGGCCAAACCGTAACCCAGGCTGCTGCAACCATTTCGGTCATGTCAGTCATCACCATGGTGGTTTCCCTGCTGGGTTCGCTGGTCTCCGGACCTGTCTCCGACCTGATCGGGCGGCGTAAGGTGCCAGTGGTCGTCGCCTCAGTTATGTTTGCCATCGGCATCGCCATGCCCTGGATCAGCCCCACGGTCATGGGCATGTATCTGTACGCCGGCATCGCCGGGTTCGGTTACGGGGTCTATTCGTCCGTCGACCAGGCGCTCAACGTCGATGTCCTGCCCAGCAAGGAGGAGGCCGGCAAGGATCTTGGCATCCTGAACCTGGCCACCACACTGGGGCAAATGGCCGGTCCTCTGGTCATGTCCTTCATCACTCTGAACTGGGGTTATGCGGCGGCTTTCCCCACGGCCATTGTTTTTGCCCTGTTGGGATGCGTCTTTATCCTGATGATCAGAAACGTCAAGTGATCCTGGCCTCTACGGTCATACAGGGAAAATATGCAAAGGAGCAGAAGATCCATGAATAGGAATGCAGGACCGATTTGGGTTGCAACCACTCGGCAGCAGGCCATGCAGGAGCAGCACTTGGCTGCCTCCGCCATGGAGACGTCAGCTGATCTGGAATGTACCGGTGCCAAAAAGCAGACTCTGCGAGGGTTTGGCGGCTGCTTCAATGAGTTGGGGTGGCTGCCCTTGCAAGAGCTGGGGGAGGAGAAACGTGAGGGGATCATCCGTGAGCTCTTCAGCCCGGACGAGCTGAATCTGACCTTCAACAGGACTCCGGTGGGTGCCAATGACTTCGCTGCAAGTTGGTACAGCTACGACGAAACCGACGGTGACTATGATCTGAAGCATTTCAGCGTTGACCACGACGAGCAGACCCTGATTCCGTATATCCGCCAGGCCCAGAAGTATCAACCGGATATGGGACTGTTCGCCAGCCCCTGGAGTCCGCCAACCTGGATGAAACGACCCAAGGTCTACAATTTCGGGCGAATCGACATGAGCGAGCGCAACCTATCTGCTTATGCCCGTTATCTTCTGCGGTATGTGCGCGAATATGACCGCCGCGGAATCCACATCGACCAGCTGCATGTGCAGAACGAGGTCTTTGCGGATCAGAAGTTCCCCTCCTGTCTTTGGTCCAGCGAGGACATGCGCATCTTCATCCGTGAATATCTGGGTCCCCTCTTCGCCAAAGAGGCACCGGATACGGCCATCTTTCTGGGGACCCTCAATGGGCCTGAGGATATGAAATTCGGTCCCGAAGGCATGATCCTGGAGAACTACAACCGCTACGTGGACAACATCCTCTTCGACGAGGACTGCCGCAGGTACATTGCCGGGATCGGCTATCAGTGGGCCGGCCAGCATGTCATCGAGCGCACTCACCAGTCCTGGCCTGAGATTGAGTTGGAGCAGACCGAGTCCGAATGCGGCATGGGCGGCAACACCTGGGAATACGCCGAATACGTTTTCTCGCTGGTGAACCGGTATCTGCGGGCTGGAGCCACTTGCTACACATACTGGAACATGGTCTTGGGGCAGGGCATATCCACCTGGGGCTGGCGGCAGAATTCCCTCTTCTCTATCGACACCACCACTGGCCAGGTCAAGCGGAATCCCGAGTATTATGTCATGCGTCATTACTCGCACTATGTGCGCCCGGGTGCTCGCCTGCTGGATACTCGCGGTCATTTCAGCTCTATGGCCACAGCCTTCGAAAATCCGGATGGATCGGTCGTTGTCGTGGTCCAGAACGCCCTGGACCGCGCCATGCCTTTCTCCTTCTCCGGACCGGGAGAAGATGGTAAAGGGAGCCAAGGCTTCCGGGCAACCTTGGAGCCGCGATCCTTCAACACCTTCGTCCTATGAATTAAGTCTCGTAGATTAAGATTGGAGTTCATCATGTCAGACAACGCGGTCCGTACCAAGGACCACTCAGCTTCGCCAGGCAGTACGCGCCTTCCCGACAGGTTCATCTTCGGGTGCGCCTACTACGACGAATACATGCCTTATGAGCGGGTGGACAAGGATATGTCCATGATGAAGTCCGCTGGCATCACCACCATTCGTATCGCCGAATCCACCTGGAGCACTCTGGAACCCCAGCCCGGCGTATTCGACTTCAGCCATGTGGACCGGGTGCTGGAAGCGGCTGGACGCTTCGGCATTCAGGTCATCGTGGGCACGCCCACCTATGCCGTCCCCGCCTGGCTGGCCGCCATGCATCCGGATGTTCTGGCGGACACTCCCAAGGGCCACAACCGGTATGGCGCTCGCCAGATCATGGACATTGTCAACCCCTCCTACCGGTACTATGGCGAGCGCGTCATCCGCAAGCTAATAAGCCATGTGGCCGATAACTCTCAGGTGATCGGCTACCAGGTCGACAACGAGACCAAATACTACGACTGCGTATCGCCCGACATGCAGCGGCTCTTCGTCAAGGATCTACGACGGCGCTTTGACGATGATCTGGATCGTCTCAATGCTGCCTTCGGCTTGGACTACTGGTCCAACAGAATTGACTCCTGGGAGGACTTTCCCGATCTGACCGGGACCATCAATGCATCCCTGGGTTCGGCCTTTGACCGCTTCCGCCGAAGCCAGGTCAGCCACTACCTGGCCTGGCAAGCTGGCATCGTGCGCGAATATGCTCGCGAGGACCAGTTCGTCACCCACAACTTCGATTTCGACTGGGGTCCAGGCTGGTCATATGGCCTTCAGCCAGCTGTCGATCATTTCGAAGCGGCCGAATGCCTGGATGTGGCCGGTGTGGACATCTACCATCCTACTGAGGATGACCTGACCGGCAAGGAGATCGCCTTCGGCGGGGACATGACCCGCAGCCTGAAGGGTGGTGCCAACTATCTGGTTCTGGAAACCGATGCCCAGGGGCAGAACGGCTGGCTTCCCTATCCGGGCCAGCTGCGGCTTCAGGCGTACAGCCATCTGGCCTCGGGGGCTGACGGGGTCATGTACTGGCACTGGCATTCCATCCACAATTCCTTTGAGACCTACTGGAAGGGTCTGCTTTCGCAGGATATGGAACCCAACCCAACCTATGAGGAGGCCGGCCAGTTCGGCAGGCAGATAGCGCAAAAGGGTGTGGGGGAGCGCCTGACCAACCTCCAAAAGCGCAACAAGGTCGCCATCATGGTGGGCAACGACTCCCTGACCGCCCTGGACTGGTTCTCCCTGGAGACCGGCTTCCCCCGTCAGCAGGGGCAGATCTCGTACAACGATGTGGTCAGACGGGTCTACGATGCCCTCTTCGAGCTCAACATCGAGTGTGATTTCATCAGCGACAAGGCTGACCAGTCCCAACTGGACTCTTACGCAATGGTCGTGATTCCAGCCTTGTACAGCACCAATGAAGATACGCTGAAGGCCTTGGCTGATTACGTTCATCAGGGAGGTCACTTGGTGGCCACGCTGCGCTCCTTTGTGGCGGACGAGAATCTCAAGGTCTGGCACGACAAGGCGCCGCATCTGCTGACCGACGTGTTCGGCGTCGATTACAACCAGTTCACCCGTCCCGGCAATAATCTGAGCTTGGATTTGCATGGGGCCGACCAGGCCGGACCGGCCTGCCAGGGGCTGATTGAGCTGCTGAATGCGCGCCCCGGCACTCAGGTCCTGGCCTCCTATGACCATCCAGTCTGGGGGCGGTATGCGGCTGTGACCCGTCATGATTACGGCAACGGCATTGCTGAGTGGATCGGCACTCTACCCTCGGCTGAGGGCATGCGGATGCTGCTTTCGGATGCGGCGGATGCGGCTGGCTTGAGCGGTCCTGCCCGAGACCTGGCTGGCTTGGTCACCGTGCGGGAGGGCATCAACGCCCTGGGAGAGCAGGTCGCCTACCTGCTCAATTATTCATTCAAGAAGGTCGAGCTGGACGCGCCCTACGGGGGGCATCTGCTGGTAGCTGACGGGCAGGCTGATCCTCAGGCGCATGTGGACCAGGGCCAGCCGATGATCATTGGACCCTGGGACCTGGCAATCATCGTTCGATAGACCGGCTTTAGTCTGATCTGCTTCAGGCTGACCGGACGCAAATATATGAGTGGATTTAGTGCTTAGCAAGAAAGGAAGGTGCCCAGATGGCATCAAGGAAGTTGACAGAGGACTTGCCCTACCGCAATCCCGACCTGAGCGTGGATGAGCGGGTGGCCGACCTGGTGGGCCGGATGACCCGTGAGGAGAAGGTGGGCCAGATGACGCAGCTTGATGCCCGCTCGGGAGTGGACAAGGAGGTGGTGGATCAGCACGCCGGATCCCTGCTGCATGTCTCTCCGCAGAACATGATCAAGGCTGACAAGGCCGTTCATCGCACCCGTCTGGGCATTCCTCTGCTGATCGGCGATGACTGCATCCACGGCCATTCCTTCTTCCGCGGGGCCACCATTTTTCCCGAGCAACTGGGTATGGCGGCCTCCTTCGACCCTGAACTGGTTCAGCGGATGGGGCGGGCCACAGCCCAGGAGGTCGCCACAACAGGCGTCCACTGGACCTTCTCCCCGGTGCTTTGTATCGCCAGGGACACCCGCTGGGGCCGGGTGGATGAGACCTTCGGCGAGGACCCCTTCCTGATCGGCGAGATGGCCTCGGCCATGGTGCGCGGCTATCAGGGCGGATCAGCCATGACCGGAACCCTGCCCAAGGACGCTGTGCTGGCCACGGCCAAGCACTTCGCCGGCTACTCCGAGACCCAGGGCGGGCGCGACGCCTCCGAGGCAGACCTTTCGCACCGCAAGCTGCTCTCCTGGTTCCTGCCGCCTTTCGAGCGGCTGGCCAAGGAGGGTGTGGCCACCTTCATGCTGGGATACGAATCCATCGACGGGGTACCGGTTACAATCAACAACTGGCTGCTCAACGACGTGCTTCGCGGACAGTGGGGCTACCAGGGCACCCTGATCACCGACTGGGACAACGTGGGCCGGATGGTCTGGGAGCAGAAGGTGCAGCCCGACTACACCAGGGCCGCCGCAGCCGCCGTCAAGGCTGGCAACGACCTGATCATGACAACGCCCGGTTTCTACCAGGGAGCCTTGGATGCACTGGATGCCGGGCTTCTGCACGAGGAGGACCTTGACCGGGCGGTCAAGCACATCCTGGCCCTGAAATTCCGCATGGGGCTCTTCGAGGATCCGCGCCTGCCCGATCCTGAAGCCCAGAAGGTGGTCATCAACTCACCGGAGCACCAGGAGCTCAATCTTCAGGTGGCCCAGGAGTCGGCGGTTCTTTTGAAGAACGACGGCATTCTGCCCTTGTTCGGTGGGGTGGGTGTTGATGGCCGTTCTAGTGATGATTCAGTGCATAGCATCGCCTTAGTGGGTCCGTTGATCGACGATGCCCAGAACCAGCTCGGGGACTGGGCCGGCGGATCCGGTCAGTGCGATTGGATCAAGGACCAGCCGCGGGAGATGATCTCGACCGTGGCCGACGGCCTGCGTCAGGAGCTGCCTGAAAACTGGCAGCTTAGCTGCGAGCAGGGCGTGGACGTGGTTCGTCTGGTTGACGACCCAGCGGGTCCACTCTTCCCCGACGGCCAGCCCAGGCCCAAGGTGGCGGCCCCGGCTAGGATCGATCAGAGCCGCTTCGACAGGGCCGTAGACCTGGCCGAGCAAAGCGATCTGGTGGTGGCCGTAGTCGGCGACGTGATTCAACTGGTGGGCGAGGGCCGTTCGACCGCCACACTGGAGCTCTACGGTCCTCAGCGCGATCTGCTGGATGCCCTGGCACAGACGGGCAAGCCCATGGTCATCGTGCTCATGTCCTCCAAGCCGCTGATCCTGCCGCCGTCCACACAGTCGGCCAAGGCTCTGATCTGGCAGCCCGATCCGGGCATGCAGGGCGGTCGTGCCCTGGCCAGGATTCTCACCGGCAAGGTTGAGCCCACAGGCAGACTGCCCATCACCTTCCCCAGGCATGCCGGGCAGCTGCCGGTCTACTACAACCAGATCCGGGGCCAGCATGGATACCGCTATGCCGATCTGACCCAGGATCCGGCCTTCGCCTTCGGTCAGGGCAAGGGCTACACCACCTTTGCATATGGAAAGCCACAGGTCGATGGGCCGGATACCGTTGGACCCGAGGATACGGTTAGGGTGACTGTGGACCTGACCAACACCGGCCAGCGGCCAGGCACAGAGGTGGTCCAGGCCTATATCAGCGACCTGGTGACCTCAGTCAGCTGGGCTGACCGCGAGCTCAAGGCCTTCCAAAGGATTCAGCTGGATCCAGGGCAGACCCGGAAGGTGGTTTTCGATCTGCCGGTGTCCGAGTGGACCCTGGTCGATACCGACTGCAACCGCAGGGTCGAGACCGGTCAGTTCCAGGTGCTGGTGGGGTCATCCTCGCGCAGGGAGGATCTGCAGGCTGTGACGGTGACCGTGGGTTGACCGCCATCCGGTAGCGGAACTCCTCGCGTGTTGGTTGCCCAGAGGCCTCGCCCGCTCCTACCATGACAGCATGAGGAAAAGCGTAGGCGCTGGGTATGCGCACCTGTTGACGGTCCCCAATCCGCGGCATGTGACCAGCCTGGTCGACTACTTCACACGTGGATCCAAGCCGCGGTCCCAGTGGCGTTTCGGCATTGAGATCGAGCATCTGCCGGTCCGTAACGACGGGTCCGATGCCCCGGTTCCCTATGAGGGGGAGCGGGGCATCGAGGCCTTGCTGTTGGCCTTGGAGCCCTGCTATGACGGTGATAAGGAATACCGGGAGGACGGTCACCTGGTAGGACTGAGCAGGCCGGGCTGCGCGGTCTCCCTGGAGCCCGGGAGCCAGGTGGAGTGCTCCCTGGGCGTGGTGCGGAACAGTCGTGAATTCGAAGACCTCTACCGTCGCTTCCGTACCGAGGTCGACCCCATTGCCGAGCGGTTGGGGTTCCGCCTGGTCGAATACGGGTACCGTCCAGCTGGGTCCTACGCAGATGTGGGCGTCAATCCCAAGGAACGCTACGCGGTCATGAACACCTACCTGGGTCGCATAGGCCAGTGCGGACCCATGATGATGCGCAGCACTGCCTCTACCCAGATCAGCATCGACTATCAGGATGAGGACGATGCCATCGCCAAGATTCGTCTGGGCACGGCTATCGGGCCTATTTTGGCCTACCTCTTCCGCAACACTCCAATCTTTGAGGGGAAGCTCAACCATATGCCCCTGAGGCGTCAGCGGATCTGGGATTGGCTCGACACCCAGCGCACAGGACTGATTCCTGGGTTATTCGAGGATGGCTTTGGCTGGGAAGACTATGCCGTGGATATGCTCTCCACCCCGCTCATGGTGGCCGATGTCTCCTACACCCCGGAGGTGGAAGGGCCGCAGGGGCAGCAGGTCTTCATAGCCTGGCATGAAAACGCCGGGGAGATTTATCCGGATCGGCGGCTCAATGATGCCGAGATAGCGCACATCCTGACCACGCACTTCAATGATGTCCGTCTGAAGAACTACATCGAGCTCAGACACTGGGATTCCTTGCCCATGAAACGTGCCAGCCGACTTCTTGATGTCGTCGGCGGTATCTTCTACGACTCGGATCGATTTGCCAGACTTCTCAGGCTCTTGGACGGGGTGAGCGAGGAGGATGTGCTTGCAGTCAAGGCCGACCTGCAGGTCCGTGGCGGCCAGGCCAGCCCCTATGGCCGTTCCCTGGACTTCTGGCGGCAGGCCCTAGGTGCCGATGACACTCTGGAGAACTTGCCGGGCGATCCACGCCATCCCGATCTCTTGCAGTCCTGACGACTGTTTCGTTATGCGAACGGGCGAGACCAGTTTCCTGAGGATGGTATAATCTGTTCACCAATGGGCATTGATCCGTTATCAGCGGGGAGCCCTCGGAAGAACGGGATCGCATGCGGTGGTCCTCAGTAGAACCGACGGGTGGGCCCGCACAGCCCAGTTCAAGCGGTCCGGCGCGGGTCATTGGCCGGGCAAGC
>NZ_JBVPQK010000056.1:0-12526 GCF_058197115.1 Bifidobacterium sp. POST2/T3 (B1) | reverse complement strand
CCTTCATGTGTCAGAACGACCTGGATGCGCTGGGCATCGGGGGCGATGGCCGTCACCCTGTTCATCTTGCTGTCCACAACATCGCGGAACCGCTGCTTGATTTGGGTATGTCGACCGGTAATGACGATCTCCATGGGAATCTCCTTGCACTCGTGAGCGGACGAACCGCTGGTGCGATGGCGGACTTGGTCACCATCGACTGTGCTTCCGATTGTATCCGAAGAGCAAGGCTGACTCACTGATTGAGCTTGAGGCCACAGCGGAATCATCACCACTGGTACGGTCGTTCAGTTCCGCTATGCTGTATCCCCGAGACCTCTCGGATGGCCGCGGCCCCTCCTCTTGGGAAGGGTTGAGGAACTTCCGGGCTCCATAGAGCACGATGGCGGATAACGTCCGCCCAGGGCGACCTGAGAGATAGCGCAACAGAGAACAGACCGCTCGTCCTGTAAAGACGGGTAAGGGTGAAACGGCGGTGTAAGAGACCACCGGGTCGACGGTAACGCCGACCGCATGGCAAGCCTCATCGGGAGCAAGGCCAAGCAGAAGGCATTCAGGGGTTGCTCGTCCCGCCTTCGGGTAGGCCGCTAGAGCCTGGCGGCAACGTCAGGTCGAGATGGATGGCCATCCGTCGTCCGGATTTCTATCCGGTCGATGACAGAACCCGGGGTATATGAGAGGTCTCATCTACTCTTCTACTGTGTGGTGCTTTGGCAGCAATCAGCTCAATCGAGAGGGTCGTCAGAAGCGAAAAGGTCTGCTGCGACCTGGTTGAGGAGGTCGGGGCTGTGGCCCTTGCGGGATCCAGCACTCCAGAATCGCCGTTTGCGTACCTTGAGATCGAGTCCGGCTGTCTTGCGGGCCACCTTGCGACCGAGCTCATAGGCTGAGTCGACGAAGAGTCCCTCACGAGAGGCCTGGGCCACCACCTGCGCAGCCAGTCCTGAATCCAGACCCTTGCGGGTCATCTCCGAGAGCACGCCCCGCTCCCCCAGTGTTCGATGCAGGCAGGAACGCAGAAGATCCTGGGCATAGGCCTGGTCATTCACAAGACCCAGTCTGGTCAACCGGTCGATCACCTGATTGATCACGTTCGTGTCGAACCCCTTGTCGGCCAGACGACGGGCCAGGGCTCCGCTTGAACGGGCCGCCGCATCCAGCAAAGTCAGGGCAGCCTCCCTGCAAACATCTGCGTCATCCGCATCTGCTCGTGGGACTGCAGGCGCAGAACCTCCGCCAAAGCCGCCAGCACGTGGGTGACGGCCACGACGGCGGGCCTTTCTGTCAAAACCCCGGGAAGAACGGTGCCCCTGGGAAGGATGGTGACCTGCCAGTGATTCGTCAGACATATCAGTATTGGCAGCACTGTCAATATCTTCCAGACTCCCTCCAAATCGAGCGCCATGCTCCAGCCCCAGGGCAGTGGCTTGCACTGGGCTGCTGTCTTCCTTGTAGCTGTCATTCTTCTGGCTAGCAACGGGGCGAACATCCGCAGTGGGCAGGGAATTTACGGTATGCGGAAAGCCTGAGTCAGACCGCGAATCAGTAGCGAAATCTGGGACTGTTCCCATACCCGCCACACCTACTGAACCTGCCGAGCCAGGCGCACCTGCGGAGTCTGCTTGGAACCGGTCCGGTCGAGAATCCCGCGGCTCTGTGCTGGAGTCGGCAGAATCCTCGGCCTGAACCAGTCGGACAGGATTTTCCTTGAGGAAGTCCTCAGCCGAGATCATCGGGTCATGCAGCCTGAGCAGTAGGCACAGTGCCGTTGACGTCGACAGGAGCTGAGTCGTCTTCCTTGCTGCCTTGGTCGGCATCAGCCTGATCGTCGTTGTTATCCTCGGAGGGAGCAGGGATAAGGCCGAAGGCAACCTTGACCTTATCCTCAATCTCCTTGGTCAGGCCAGGGTTGTCCTTGAGGAACTGACGGACGTTCTCCCTGCCCTGACCAAGCTGATCGCCCTCATAAGTGAACCAGGACCCCGACTTCTTGACAATATTGGTCTGCAAGGCCATATCCAGAACCGAACCCTCCTTGGAGATGCCCTCTCCGTAGAGGATGTCGAATTCGGCCACCTTGAAAGGCGGAGCCATCTTGTTCTTGACCACCTTGACCTTGGTGCGGTTGCCCACCGCCTCGTCGCCGTTCTTCAGAGTCTGGATACGGCGGATGTCCAGGCGGACCGAGGCATAGAACTTCAGGGCCTTGCCGCCAGTGGTAGTCTCCGGGCTGCCGAAGAAGACGCCGATCTTCTCCCTGAGCTGGTTGATGAAAATGGCCGTAGTGTTGGCCTGAGACAGGGCGCCGGTCATCTTGCGCAGGGCCTGGCTCATCAGCCTGGCCTGCAAACCCACATGGCTGTCGCCCATGTCGCCCTCAATCTCGGCCTTGGGCACCAGGGCAGCCACCGAGTCAATGACGATAACGTCCAAGGCGCCCGAACGAATCAACATGTCGGCAATCTCCAGCGCCTGCTCGCCGTTGTCTGGCTGGGAGACGATCAAAGAGTCCGTGTCCACACCCAGCTTCTTGGCGTACTCGGGATCCAAAGCGTGCTCGGCATCGATGAAGGCAGCCACTCCACCGCCAGCCTGCGCATTGGCCACCGCATGCAGGGCCAGGGTGGTCTTGCCCGAGGACTCAGGACCGTAGATCTCGACGATGCGGCCGCGGGGCAGTCCACCGATGCCCAGGGCCATGTCCAAAGCCAGGGACCCGGTGGGGATGACCTCCACGTCCTGGGCAGGCTTATCACCCAGGCGCATGGCCGAACCCTTGCCAAAGCTCTTTTCCACCTGCGCGAGGGCCGTGTTCAAGGCTGCCTGGCGACGGGGGTCAATCCCGCTCTCCTCTTCCTTCTTCGCCTTGCCACTGTTGCTCTGACGTGCCATATGGCTCTCCTTCTTCGTAACCGACCTCACGATGACGACATCCTGATTGACAACCTCACGATTGACAGCCTATCCGTCGTCGGAACCCGTCTGCAGTCCCGGCGCCCGATGTGGTCGAACGTGCCGATGGTCACCGGACCATGGGTATCAGTATACCCGACCATGCGAACAAATGTTCGAAAATCGCCTGGGGCAGGAAATAAATTCGCGGAGGATAAAACCCGCTGATCAGGCTGCCGGCAAGGGCGGCGCATTGTGGTCCTTCCCCCAGCGGCGGGAGTCTGGGATCTCCATCTGATCGCAGAGCACGTTCCAAACTACGCGCGGCTCCACGCCTGCATCCAGGGCCTCTATAACGGTCATGGCATCCAGGGCAGTCAGCCTTTGGTCGCGGGCCAGACTGCGTCCGTAGACCCGGCCAAAGACCTCCTCCAGCAGTTGCCAGAATTCCCGTTCACGCACCCGACATCACCTTTCGTCCAAGGCCCACCTTGTCACACCCCTTCTACGGTAGCAACCGGCAGTCAACAGAAGAGGGCGCCTGGTTCATAAGAACCGGACGCCCTCAAGAACGGTCCGCCGGATCAACCAGCCGGATCGGACGTGCTTACTCCTGAGTGGACTCCAGATAGTCCGCCACCATCCGCAGTGTCTGAGGCACACCCAGGCCCAGCGCGTCGGCGATGGAGCTCAACAGTTCAGAGCTGGCCTCCTTCTGGCCACGTTCCACCTCGGACAGGTAGCCCAGGGAGACGCCTGCCTTCTCGCTGACCTCACGCAGGGTCTTGTGATCATTAGTCCTCAGCTCGCGCAGCACGTGGCCCAGGGCCTCGCGCAGAGAGACGGTGTGGGTGACGGCACGGCCGTCGTTGGCGGAGGCTGCCCGCTGACGGCTGGCTTCCATGCCGTCCTCCTCCATCCACATCTTGTTCAGGTTGGCCTGGCGCTCCTCCTTGGCCTTCTTAGCGGCCTTGGCACGAATCACCTGCTGCTGGGCGAAGACAACGGCACGACGCTGGGCGGGTGTCAGATCACGAACCCGCGCATTGCGCTCCACTCCGGGTGCGGCTGGCTTGACATCATAGGTATTGTTGGTTCGAGTCATCACGGTCTCGGTGCTGGCCATAGCAGCCCCTTTCGCCATTATCGTGTTCAACTTCTTACGCAATGACCAACAGACGAGCCCAAAGATTATTCCAGGGGAGGAACCCGAAAGGCCCGTTTTGTGACCAAAGTCACGTATGCGAAAGACCAGAGCCAGGAGGGATGGCTCAATACAGCTAGCTTCTTGCCCCAGGCCTGCCGGCTACAGCAAATACTGCAAGCGCAAGACCCGACATCGGCTTACGGAAGCCATAAAAGCAACTTACCACATCATGCCCTCAGCCCCGCGAATGCAGGGCCTGATCCAGCTGGTCCAGAATCCTCATGACCGTGCCCCTGCGCACCTGCTCCCGGTCGCCATCCAAGTGCAACTCATAAGCATAGGTCCGGTAGGCATGGGACTGAAGGCCAGTCTCCATACGGCCACCCATCACCCGGACTGGTAGGGCCAGACCGATGTACACCAGTCCGGCAGGATCATCCCCATCAGGACCCGGACCAGCTACACCTGTAGTGGCCATACCGATGACCGTGTCCTCGTGCCCTGGCCGGGTGTAGAGCCTGGCCGTGCCCTCGGCCATCTCCTGGGCAACGCGTGGATGAACTGCGCCTTGGGTGGCCAGCAGGTCCTGATCCACCTTGAGGATGGCAGCCTTGGCGGCGATGTCGTAAGTGACGGCTGACCCAAGGAAGACGTCTGATGCGCCGGGGATCCTGACGAAAGCATCGGCCAGCAGCCCCCCGGTCAGCGATTCGGCAGCGGCCAGCAACAGGCCCGAATCACGGCAGGTGTCGATAATCCTTCCAGCCAGGTCATCGCAGCGGCCCTGCATGCTCTTGCCAATCATCGCCGCATCCCTATCACGTATTCCGCTCCTGAATAGAGGCAGAGGGCCAGGGCCACCAGAATTACCACGCGGGTGGTCACCAGGTACCAGGGCCAGACCGGCGACAGGGGCACCATGAGCATGCCCAGACCGATACATTCAAACAAGGTCTTGTATTTGCCAGCCTGGGAAGCGGCGATGACCCGTCCCTGCCTATTGATGACCAGAACCCGCAGCAGGGTAATGCCCAGCTCCCGCACCAGGAAGAGCAGGGTGACCCACCACCAGAGTTCGCCGAAGACGGATGCCACAACTAGCGCCGAGCAGATCAGCAACTTGTCGGCAATGGGATCCATGAGCTTACCCAGCTCGGTCACTTGATTGTACCGGCGGGCCAGCCACCCGTCCAGCTTGTCGGTCGAGGCGGCGAGGATGAAGAGCACTGCGGCGGTCCACCGCATACCAGGCCTGCGCTCCCCCCAGGGACCAGCCATCAGATCCAGGACGATGAAGATCAGGACCAGGAGGATACGGGTGTAGGTGACCAGATTTGGGGGTGAATTCCATCCTTCGAGAAGCCTGCGCCTCTCACGACCGGTCTCTGACTCGGCATGCTCCTGCATTGCCACTCCTTATACGCGATACTGGTGCGCTCGGGCCGTCCAACAATACTTGCCGGGCGGCAGTTTCATCATAACGGTAGACCAGGCCTAGCTTTTTGGACCAATGTTCAGCCCTGCGCTTGCTCATCCGGGGCGGGATCCATGGAGGTGGCGTCACCGCGGATGAAGGCCAGAGCCTGCTGCAGCTGCGGCGGCTGAATGAGCACCTCGCGGGCCTTGGAACCCTCCGATGGCCCTACGATTCCCCTCGACTCCAGCAGGTCCATCAGCCTCCCTGCCCTGGCGAAGCCCACACGCAGCTTGCGCTGGAGCATGGAGGTGGATCCGAACTGTGTCGTCACCACCAGCTCGGCCGCCTGGAGCAGTTCGTCCATGTCGTCGCCGATCTCCTCCTGGATCTCATTCTTGTGGTCGGCCTTATCGGCCATCTGCTCAATGTCCTCGCGGTAGTGGGGCTTGCGCTGGGTGCGCACATAATCCACCGCCTTGCGAATCTCGGACTCAGAAACCCAGGCTCCCTGGACACGGGTGGGCTTGGCCTGGCCCATGGGCAAGAAGAGGGCATCGCCCTGGCCGATCAGGGTTTCAGCGCCAGTGGCATCAAGAATGACTCGGGAATCCGTGGAAGAAGATGTGGCGAAAGCTAGCCTGGAGGGAATGTTGGCCTTGATCAGGCCGGTGACCACATCCACTGAAGGCCGCTGGGTGGCCAGGACCAGGTGGACGCCGGCGGCACGCGCCAGCTGGGTGATCCGCTGAATGGAGCTTTCCACGTCGTTCTTGGCCACCATCATCAGATCAGCCATCTCGTCGACGACCACGACCAGGTAGGGATAAGGGGCTACTTTGCGATTGGAACCGGCCGGGGCGTGGACCTTGCCCTCGCGCACGGCCTTGTTGAAGTCCTTGATGTGCCGGAATCCGAAGAACTGCAGGTCGTCGTAGCGGGCATCCATCTCCTTGACCACCCACTCCAGGGCCTGGGCGGCCTTCTTGGGCTCGGTGATGATGGGCGTGAGCAGGTGGGGAATGCCGGCGTAGGCGCTCAGCTCCACGCGCTTGGGGTCCACCATGATCAGGCGGACCTGCTCCGGCGTGGCCCGCATGATCAGCGAAACCAGCATGGAGTTGATGAAGCTTGACTTGCCCGAACCCGTAGCACCGGCCACCAGCAGGTGAGGCATCTTGGTCAAGTCGGCGGTCACATAGTGGCCCTCCACGTCCTTGCCCACGGCGGTCATCATGGGGTTGTCGTCCTGCTGGGCCTTGTCGGAGCGCAGCACATCACCAAGGTGGACGATCTCGCGGTCCACGTTGGGAATTTCGATGCCGATGGCCGACTTGCCAGGAATAGGCGAGAGGATGCGCACGTCCGAGCTGGCCACCGCGTAAGCGATGTTGCGCTGAAGGTTGGTGACCTTCTCCACCTTGACGCCCGGGCCCAACTCCACCTCGTACTGGGTGACCGAGGGACCGCGCAAGAAGCCCACCACCTTGGCGTCCACGTCGAACTGCTGGAAGGTTGATTGCAGGGCCTTGATGACCGCATCGTTTGCCGAAGTCCTGACCGCGTGTGGCTTGCCCTTGACCAGGAGGTCCGTGCTGGGCAGCACGTAGGGTCGACTCTCGTCCACCTGGCGGTCATCGGAGGAACTCGACGCGCCGACAGCCTGGGCTCCTGCACCCTGGGCTCCGGCCGGCTGATTCCCCGCTCCCGGAGCAGGCTGGGCATCCATCTGCACAGTGTCGGCTGCGACAGCGGCAGCGGCCCAGGGGTCCGTGGCCCCCACGCCGGACAAGGCAGCCGGATCCACCTTGGGATGCCCTTGCTCCCTGGCATCCAAGAGGGCGGCGGTGGCCGGTGCCTCCACCGCGGGCATGTTCTGCGTGGACACCTGGTCAGATTCAGCATCCTGCGCCGACTGATCACCCTGGTCAGCCCCCTCCAGCGAGGCCGCCTGGGAGAAAGGCTCGTCAGCCTCGTAACGCTCCAGATGGGTGTCCGCGTCCTTGCCGATACGGCCATGCAGCAGTCTATCGAACCAACCGGCCACCCCGCCTTTGCGGGAATCCTGGTCATCCTCCTGATCCGACTCCTGGTGAGTGGGCACGCCAGGCGCTAGTGGCAGGGTGTCGTCCCCCAGCCTGACCTCGTTGGGAGCGGTCTGAGCCGAAGCCGGGCTGGAGGCACGGGTCCTCTTCCCGCGCAACCAGGCCATGAGGTCGCTCATATGGAATCTAAAGGTGATGAAGAAGCCGAAAATGGCCACGAGGACGAAGATGATGACGGCGAAGACCTTGGAAAGCCCCCAGGCCAGGGGCGAACCCAGGAAGAACCCCAGAAGGCCGCCTGAGTCGCTTATGGCCTTCATGTCGAAGCCGCGATAATCCGAGGCCATGAGCACGTCCAGAATGGAACAGACCGACCAGAGCACCACCATGAGGCCTCCCACCACAGGCAGGTTGCCAGCCTCGCGCCCGGTGTAGCAGACCAAACGGAAGGCCGCGAAAAGCAGGACCACCGGCAGGATGATGCTGCAGAGTCCCAGAACGCCCGCAGCCAGAGCATGCAGTCCCCGTCCCAGGAAGCCATTCACGCGGAACCATTCGCTGGCACAGAAGAGCACGGCCAGAATGACCAGCACGAAGCAGAGCCCATCCTTGCGGTAGGCAGAGTTGTCGCCGTTCTTGCCGGCCACGGCACGCACCAGGGATCCCAAGCCCCGGGGCAGGGCCAGCAAGGCCTTGTGCCAGAAGGGTTCAGGATCTTGGCTGTCCTTGGATGCGGTCCGGCCGCGACCGCTTGCGTCTGCTCGCTGCTTACGTGTCATAACCCTTTCAGCCTACCTAGAACCCCGGTCCGCATCGGACCCGCCGGGTCAGTGTGCACAACTCTTTCAGACGGGGGACCGCCAGGGCTAGCATCGTTGGCATGACACCAGCCGAACGTCAGAGCGCCGTGGCCTTCGCCCTGCGCAACCTGCTTCTGGATGACCGTCAACCCAGTTCTTCGGCCCTACAGGCGGCCAGCGACTTTATGGCGGGCAGGAAGCAGGCCGAAGCGCTGGTCGACCAGGCCCGGCGCTTGGAGGCCAAGGCGGATGCCCTGACGGATGCCCTTTTTCTGCGGACCACCCTGGTCTGTCAGCGGCCTTGGGCGACCGAGGGCGATCTTGAAGAGCTGCGAGCCATCCACCGTCGGCTGCTGCCCGGCCTGCCAGAGGAGCGAGCGCTGCGCCGGCCTCAACCAAACGACGATGCCAGCCTGTATCCGGCGGCCATGCTGGAGCAGGGAGCAGCGGCCATCGGCCAGGAGCTGGCTGCTGAACACAATCTGGCCAGCCTGGACCGTCCGGTCTTCGTGGACCGCCTGGCCCACTACTACGACGAGCTCTCCTACCTGCATTCCTTCGCCGACTGCGACGGCATGACCCTGCGCATCTTCCTCTCGCGCCTGTCCCACGATGCCGGCTGGGACCTAGACTGGGGCCAAGCTGATCCGACCGCCCACCGCCGGGCCATCCAACGAGCGCTCCGGGGCAACACCGATGACCTGCAGGCCCTGATCGCGAGCATGGTCCGCCCGGTCAACCCAACCAGAATATTTCTGATCGCAGGATGGGACCAGGGCCCAGCCCACTAATCGGGACCAGGGCCCAGCCCACTGACCGGAACCAGCCACCCAACGGTGTCGGCAGCCTCAGCCTGGCAGCCGCTCGTTGCCGCTGCGCTTGGCGGCCTCGATGATCTGGGCGCTCTGATTGATCAGTTCTGTCGCACCGGCCTGGTCGTGGTCTCGGACGTGCCCCCAGTATTGTATTTTGAGCTGCACATACCGCTTCCTTGCCCGCAAATCTGCCATCCGCTGATCCAGCCGCCGCTCCTGCTCGGCCAGGAGCTCGATCTGCCGTCCGGCGGCCTCGGCTCCTCCCGCACGGTTGCCCAGATACTCCCGCATGTGCTCCAGGGACATGCCCGTAGCGCTCAGGCAGGATATGGTCTCCAGCAGGTCAAGATCCTTCTGGTTGTAGCAGCGGTGTCCGCTTGAGGGGTCCCTGGCGATGGGCGGAATGATGCCGATGGTCTCGTAGTAGCGCAGGGTGGTCTCCGGCATCCCTGACATGAGCGAGGCCTGGCGGATGGTGTACCAGGGCCCGGATTCCTGGTCGGCCCGAGTTTGGACAGTCTTGGTTTCAGTCTGGGTTTCACCCTGGGGATGCATGATGGTGGTCATACCCGTCCAGCCTAGGAACTTCAAGTACTTGAAGTCAAAGCGCGCCTAGATGGTGTCTGGTCACCCTCCCCTGGTCCGACTGATCGGCCTGGGCGTCCGCCTGGTCGAAGCAGCCTTGGTCGGCCTGATCTACCAGGTCCAGGGCCTGCTGGACCAGGTCCGGGGTCAGGGCGTTCAGCCAGTGGATGCGTGGGTCCCGACCGAACCAGCCCATCTGCTTGCGGGCCAGGCGCTTGGTCTTCTGCCCTATCAGCTCGAAGGCGGAATCCAGATCGGTGCGGCCGTCCAGGTAGTCCAGAATCTGCTGATAGCCCAGGGCGCGTGAGGCCGTAGTCCCCAGGCGGTTTCGCAGCCTGCTCACCTCATCGACTAGCCCCTGGTCGCGCATGGCCTGGGTGCGCTGGTCGATTCTGCGGTCCAGCTCCTCCCGGGGCAGGTCCAGTCCCAGCTGCAGGGCGGGCAACAGGTAGCGGTATCGTGGCAGGCTGGCCGAATATGGCCGTCCGGTAATCTCCATGACCTCCAGAGCCCGCACGGTCCGCCGCACATTCCGAGGATCCATCCGGTCAGCAGCCTCCGGGTCCCGCTCCTGCAGCTCACGGAAGAGCAACCCCGGGCCTTCCTCCTGAGCCCGCTCCTCCAGCCTGGCCCTGACCGCCGGGTCGGTGCCGGGGAAGGACAGATCGTCGATGACAGCCCGGGTATAGAGCCCGGAGCCACCGACCAGAATGGGTCTGATTTCCTTCGCCCGCAGGTCGGCTATCAGGGACCGGGCCATGGCCTGGAAGCGGGCCACGCTCATGGCCTCCTCCGGCTCGATGATGTCGATCAGGTGGTGGACCACCGCCTGCCGCTCCTGCGCCGAAGGTTTGGCCGTGCCCACATCCATCCCACGGTACATCTGGTAGGCGTCGGCATTGACGATATGTGCCTCCTGCCCGCGCTCCTCAAGAGCCTGTGCCAGGGCCACGCCCAGGGCGGTCTTGCCCGAGGCTGTGGGACCCACAATGGAGACGATGCGGGGTTCAGCGGATGTCATAGACCTGCCCCGCCTGGGGATCCGGGTCAGCAATCAGATAGTGGGGTCCGGCCTGAGTGACGGTGCAGGTCACGAGGTCCCCGGGCTTTGGCACAGGCATCCCCTTGGGCACGCCGACGTGGACCAGCACGCCGGTGCGCTCATGCCCGGTCACCCGATGGGTGCTGCCGTCATGCCGGCCGTGTCCGTCACCGATCAGTACCTCCACCTGCCTGCCCAGGAAGGCCTGCATGTGCTCCATGGTGATGGACTCCTGCAGGGCCTGCAGCCGCTCGAACCTGTCCTGAACCACGGCCTTGGGCAGCTGGGGCATGCGTGCGGCCGGCGTGCCCGGACGAGGCGAATACTCAAAGATAAAAGCCGACGAGAAGCGCGCCCGGCGCACCACATCCATGGTGGCCTGAAAGTCCTCCTCGGTCTCTCCGGGGAAACCTACGATGATGTCGGTGGTGATCAGGGCATCGGGCATGGCAGCCCGCACCTTGTCAAGTATGTCCAAAAAGCGCTGGGACCGGTAGGAGCGCCGCATGGCCCGCAGAATCCGGTCGGAGCCCGACTGCAGGGGCATGTGCAGCTGGTGCATGACCGTGGGCGTCTCGGCCATGGCCGCGATCACATCGTCGGTGAAGGCCGCAGGGTGGGGCGAAGTGAAGCGGATCCGCTCCAACCCAGGCACCTGGCCGCAGGCGCGCAGAAGCCGGGCGAAGGCGTAGCGATCCCCCGTGGACCAGCCGTAGGAGTTTACGTTCTGCCCCAGCAGAGTCACCTGGCGGGCCCCGGATCGCACGCAGTCCTCAACCTCCTGCAGAATGTCGTCCATGGACCGGTCCCGCTCCCGCCCGCGCACGGAGGGCACGATGCAGAAGGTGCAGGTGTTGTTGCAGCCGACCGATATGGACACCCAGGCCTGCGAGCGCGAGGATCTGACCGCCGGCAGCCTCCCGGGCAGATCCCGCAACTCCTCCGAAACCCCCACCTGGGGTCGCCCGTCCCTGCGAGCCTTGTCCAGCAAGCCGGGCAACGAGCCAATGTCCCTCGTGCCAAAGACCGCATCCACCCAGGGCGCCGCCTTTACGATCCGCTCCCGGTCCTTCTGGGCCATGCAGCCGCCCACGGCGATGCGCGTGTCGGGCTTGTGTTGCTTGAACCTGTGCCAGCGTCCGATGGTCCCGTACATGCGCTGGGTGGCGTTGTCGCGTACGGCGCAAGTGTTGAGCACCATCACATCCACCTCGCGCGCGCGAACCTGCTCGGGCGTAGCCTGCTGGTAGCCCTGGTCCCGGAGCACCCCAGCGATCCGCTCGGAATCGTGCTCGTTCATCTGACAGCCCAGGGTCCGTACATAGTAGACGCCCCTGCTGTCCTTACGCTGAGCGGTCACGCTCATACCCTCGCCTGCTTCCATAAGCCATGATTGTATGCGCAGGTCGGGTCCCGCGGCCATCGGGGCCTGTGCGTACCATGAGTCTTGGTTACGAACGGCGGCATGGGAGGTTCATGTGATACTTGACCGTAACAGTGCCATGAGCGCATCCGAAATGAAGCAGCGACTGTCAGACTTGGACGAAAAGGACCGTCCCAAGCTGGACATCGACGAGATAACGGAATTCGTCAATCTCATGCAGACCTACGAGGGGGCCATGTACGAGATTTCGACCAAGCTAGACGTGCTGGACACCGAGTTCCAGGTCCGGTTCAGTCACAACCCCATCCACCACATGGAGCGTCGACTCAAGAGCGTGGACTCCCTGATCGGCAAGCTGCACCGCAAGAACCTGCCCGTCACCATCCCCTCGGTGCGCGATCA
>NZ_JBVPQK010000055.1:0-12751 GCF_058197115.1 Bifidobacterium sp. POST2/T3 (B1) | reverse complement strand
ATCCTGAATCCTGCGCAGCTCCGCAACCAGCCTGCGTCCAGCGACTTGTGAGATAGGCTGATCATGCTCAGCCGCAACCGGACGTTCAAAGGCTTCCACGGCATTAATAGGCTGGCTGTCACGGAAGGCCACAATGCAGGTCTCGGGTAGAGTCCTATTGGCGTAGGAATTCTGCTTGCCGGTCGGCATGGATCGGATGAAAGCCTCTACGAAGACCGAAGCCACTCTCGCAGTGGCCTCTGCATTGCCAATCTGCTCCTGCAGGGCATCCAGGTTCACGGTCGCGTAGCGATACAGTGTGGATGAGTTGAAGCCGACGGAGTCGATCATAGCCGCACCGGCGTTGTCCGCTTCCGTGCAGTCATCAGCGGCAGTGAAATAGTCGTACTCAGGCTTGATGGCATCCACGGAGATGGCATGAGCCACCTGAGCGCTGGCATCCGTATTCAGGTCAGGGGCATCAGCCAGCATACGGCCGAACAGGGCGATGTCGACCGCCTGTTCACCGTGGAAGACCGCCGATACTTCCTTCTTCATGGCCGAATCCGGAGCTTTGGCCAGATCCTTTCCCTGATCCATCCATTCCAGTGCGATAGCAGCCAGCTTGCCGATTTCGGTGTTGCCGATGAAGATCAGATATTGAGTGACCGGCTTACCACTGGCTGCTCCTGCGCGAGTGGAAGCGACGACCTTAACACCGGTGGCCTTCAAGACCATGGAAGCGTAGCTTTCAGCCCGGTCCGCCGATTCAGGCCGTTGATTAACCATGGCCTTTACGATCAGCTCGACTGCATTCTTCGTCCGTACCCCCAACTGTTTCTTGTCCAGCAAAGACTTGAAGGTCTCGCGCATGGCCCGCTTCCAGGCCTGGCTGGAGACTCGCGAGCGCAAGACACCGCCATACTGAGCTGTCTTGGGATTACCCGTTTCGTCACGATTGATGTTGCTCGGCGGGACGTTCTGAACTGCATAAATATCCATAAACATGGCTTTTCTCCTTAATATTTATTTTTTGAAAATCAGTGATCTTGTGTATGTGTATCTACTAGATGGCGAATCATTCGAGACAACCTGTCACCATTGACCGTGTTACTAGACTTCAGCTGTTCTATTGGCCTTCTCACCCTCTTTCGCATCCGCTGCCTTGTGCACGGCGTAATACTGACGAGCCCAACGGTGAAAGACAGAGGCCCTCCGACCAGGCAGCTGCAGCAGATAAAGATCTTGGGCGAAAGCCTGATAGTCCAGCTGCACATCCTGATTCCTCATCATCCTTATCAGCGAATACAGCTGATGCCGGATGCCCTCGAAATCAGGAGCATCCTCCATGATTTGCAGCCTTCGAAGAACCGGGGTGGCCTTGGAACCGTCCTGGTCGGCGTCAATCATGCGGCAGGCGCGGCCGAAACTGTAGCAGAAGCGCTCGGATCGCTTCCGCTGCTTAGCCTCGGCGCCATTCCCTGTGCCCTTATGATCAGGCATCCAGGCCATACCCTGAGATTTCGACTGCTGATGAAGGGCATACATCTGCAGGGCAGTGGCAATAGCCCGTGTTTCCGTGACGATATTGGGGTCATTGTCGAGGGCTGGGTTTCCCAGGGTATCCTGGGGCCAATCCTCATATAGATCAAACCCGACATTCATCCACCGCACTCTGCCATCATCAATGCCCCGACGCAGCAGAGCCAGATGAGCCCTGGCCACGCTGCTGGCCTGAACCGTGTAGGCGTACTGCAATTTCCCGATCCGGTAGTTGGCATACCGCCCGACGGCCTGTTTGCGGTCGTCGACTGACAAGACATGCTCGTTCGTCATGGTGGCTGCAGTCATCATTGAACCTCCTTTTCATTTGCGGTCTCGCCCTCACGCGAGGGAAGAGGACCTAGATATTTATTCAATTGGCTTAGGAATCTATCGAAGATCTGCTCAGAAGATCGGACACCATTGGCCTTGGGCAGGAAAGACGGCGCCGGAGACTGATCGCGGTACCCACCAGCCACCGCAATCAGATCCCGATGAATGGCCTGGAACCAGTCATTCCGGTAGCGTTCGATGTCTTCTGAAGGACCGAACTCCGCAATCCGCTGTCTGAACAGCTGATCAAGGGAAGCATATGCACGTTCCTTGACGCGGGCTACTGCGGCGTAGAAGCGGTCCTTCTGCGCTTTGTCGCCTGCGGATTGGTTCAACTGGGCAACCATGGAGTCCAACGCCTTGACGGAATCCTCAGTACGCTCAACAACCTGAACCACCACATCCACGGCAGGAGCATCCAAATGGAGCAGTTGAAGGTTTGCATCAAGCGAATCATCAATGGCATCCGAGAAGAAGCTGTTCTGCGGGCCATAGATCATGCTCTGGGTGTGGATACGAGCCATCTGCATCACTTTTCCTGACCCGGCTTCATCCTGATTCCAATTCAGCAGAGTCTCAACCCACCGAATAACACCAGGACGGGTGTCGTCAGTCTGACCTGCACCGTTGCTTCCTGCACTGATCAAAGGTTGCAGTTGCCGCCAAATGGCCTTGTCGGAAGTGAATGTGACTGGCATGCGAGGCGCTGTCGGCAGTCCCAGTTTCTTCCGCAGATTCTCGCTGCCGTAACGCCAGGCTGTCATAGGCTCATAAGCGTCCATATTGTCAGCGCTGATGACATCGCCATAGCAGACGACGATGCCGACCACACGGGAACCTGAGTCATCAGGCACCAGCCTTACCCTGCGTGATTGCAGAGTGAGCATGTCCACAATGCCCGTGGGTTGATAGTCAGGATCCATGTCAGGGCCGGCCGGCTCGCGCTCCCAGGGCGCCAAATCACCAGGCTTGCCGAACCAGATATCATCATCTCCGCGGCCTCTGGGATTGATCAAGCACCAGTTGAGCATCAGGGTGGCGAACAAGTTGTCCTGTTCCAAATAAACGTTGCCCAAGGCGCCCAGCCAGCCGGTTCCCACCTTGGACTTGGGCGGATAAACCCTGTTGCGCAGAATATGGGTCTCTCCGTCCACCGGCGATTTGATGCCTGCAGGGTCATAGGCCTGGAGAAAGACCAGCCATCGGGCGGCCTCAGGCAATGTAAGCGAGTCCAGGTCGTTCTTGGCGCGCATGGAAAAGAGAAACTTCTTGGGCTTAGGCACGTCAGCCTGAAGTTCGCCAATGCTGTCATACTCTTTATCCTCGGACGAGTAGGTCAATCCCGGTGTCTGGTAAAAAGGATGCTCCGGGTTGAACAAATCGAACCGGTCGTGATAGCGCTCAAGGTAATCGTCAATTACTTGAGGGTCGAACTGCCCAGTCTGCCAAAGCGTCCACCACAGCTGCAGCAAGGCTGTCGGATTATCATCCCCGATCATAGGACGAAACCGCTGAGCGTATGCCTGGTAGAGCACGGCTTCGACGGTTCTCAGGAGAGGCAAGGTCTGCTGAGGCATGTCACTTGAAATCTCACGGATTCGATGGGCCTCGACCAAAAGGTCACGCAGGGAGACCAGGCCGACGCGTCCTTTCAAGTATGTAACCCTGATCCAGGGTTGCTCCAAGAGATTGAACGACGGCCGGCCTCCGCCGGTCGCTCCAACACCATTCATTGTCATTGTCCTTTCTGCTTGTTCGATTATTCATAAGTGGAAAATGCCTACACTGGCGAGGCACTGCAACGTTCAGCTCTTTTCGTCCTCGTCGGCTTTCACACAAGTAAGCCCATCCTCACGGGTGTATCCGATAAGGTAACCAAGTACAGTGGCGACAAATCTCCGGCGACCCGAATCGGATTCTTCCTCATCCAATACCAGAGGTAAACAGCCATCCAGCCAAGGAGATTGATGCCATGCATCAACACAGTCACTGGCTCGGAGCTCTAGTTCATTGATCAGCGCATCAATGTCGTGACAGATGCGATCTGGCAGATTTACCGAGCAACGCAACACCACTTGCGCCAGCCGGTTTTCAGGTTCGGTTTTTGTGGGCACAGGAGCCCCGCAAGGTACTGTATCGCTTCCGATCCATGGCAGAAGCGCATACTCATCACCACACCGGCGCAGAAGCACCACCTCCACCGAATCATGAGTGTCTCTGACAGCCTGTCTGGCTTTGGCTTCAGACCTGGCGTCCACAGTGCCTGTAAACAGGTCCACCAAGGTGTGAGACTGGTGCAGCAGACGGGCCGAATCTTTCATCAAATAGACTTGGGCCTTATCGATCTCTTCCGCATCCTTTTGGGCACGCTTGTGAACATCCAGCCGATACCGTTTTTGCCAGGCTTTGGGTATCAACTGTGCAATTGCATCAGAGTCATAAGCCGTGCGGACCAGCGGAGAGATGTCATCAGGAAGATGCAGCAAGCGGTGGGCGCTAACTGTTTGCAGACAAAGCACAGCAAGAGCTTCAAGCAGTGATGCCGGTGGATAGACGCTGTCTATATAGTCAGGAAATACTGGCCCATCCGCGTTCCAGGAGGCAATGCCTCGCAGATAGCAGAAGGCTTTCCGCAGACCAGCTGGACGGTCGCCCTCACCTTGTCCTCTGCGATGGCGATGCAGACGACCCATGCGCTGTAACAACAGATCGACCGGAGCTATATCGGTGACCATAAGATCGAAGTCGATGTCCAGGGATTGCTCCAGAACCTGCGTGCCCACAACAATCAGCCGGTGAGGACGTCCTCCATTGGCTAGAGTTACATCCGGGCCAAGGCGTTCTCGGAGTTCTCGTTCGTTGTCCATACGATCCCGGTCGATGAAGCGTGAATGCGTCAGTCTGACCTGGTCCGGGCCAAATACATTGGTCAAAGCTGCTGCAGTTTGCTGGGCACGGTCTACGGTGTCGCAAATCACAGCGGCGCAGCCACCTTCAGCCAGACGCTTTTGCAGCAAGTCTGACAAATGTTCAAGATCGTCATCAATGACATGACAATCGATGTCCACCGCACGACCCGACGGCTGAACCGATCTAGTCCGGCAGGTCGTTCCAGATGTGTAGGTAATCAGCGGATAAGCATGCAGGTCGTCAAGGTCCTTCTCCTCATTAAAGGGCTGCTTGTCACCTGGCTGTGAAGAGGCAGAAGCTCTATCAATGTGCGGCTTGGAGTAACAATCAGTAAATGCCTCCATGCTTGCAAAACGACGCGGTGCAACCTCGGGGGACTGCTCCGCATGATCATTCGACCCGCCGAGCACCGAAGCATACCCTTTAATATAAGCGTCCACCAGCTCACGTCGCAAAGATGCAGGCAGGGTTGCCGACAGAAGGATGACTGGGTTGTGGAATCCTCCCAACCATTCCAGGGTCCTCTTGAGATATTCACGCATGTAGGTGTCGTAAGCGTGGCATTCGTCGATGATGACAACTTTGTTGGCTAGAGCCAGCTGCCGCAGACTGACGTGCTTCATCTGCAGAGCGGCCATGAGCACCTGATCGATAGTGCAGATCAGGAAGTTAGCCAGCACCCCTTTCTTCCTGCCTCTCAGCCAGTCATTCACCACTGCCTCGGGATAGACGGCCTTTTGTGCACCAGAGCCTTGGAGGACATCCTCATCGAAGACTGATGATGTGGCCGAACCCTCGGCTGAAGTCGCCATTGACATGAATTCCCTGTTGAGAGCAGCTTTGCCATGTCTGAGCGAGGTGGATTTCTCAGAGCGTCCCTCAGGCTGAGGCAATCTATCGATCCAGCTCTTGCACCGTGAGAACATGGCATCGGTGGTGGCCATTGTCGGCAGGGCCACGCAGACTCCTCCCCTGCCTGTTCGTTCCGCCAGGATTTCCGCACAGGCCAGGGCTGCTTCGGTCTTTCCTTCGCCCATGGGCGCTTCGATGACCATAATGCCCGGATCCTTGGTCGTTTCCGCCAAATGTGCGGCCTGCTCCTGGACTGGTCTGGGATTGGCCCCTGCCGGCAGATCAAATCTGGAGGCGAAGCGCTCCCCTATGCTGATCTGCTCGTGAATCGGCTGCCACTTAGGAGGCAGATCGAGGTTACGCCATCCGCGCTCCTGACGTGCCTTAAGACCAGCTCTTGTACGTACTGAATTCATCCGGTCCCAGGTCTGTTCGTCATAGCTCTTAGGGTTGAGCGGCACCAAGGGAAATAGAGCATCGTCGCTGTTGCTGGCGATCCAGTCGGCCATAATGACCAGCCCCTCCAGCACAGATTCGGCATATATGTTTAGACGCCTTCTGCTCAGCCGAGCGAAGTCATCATCACTAAGCTCACACTGCTTGGCCACGAATTCAATCAGTTGGCGCTGGACTTCAGCCCAGTCCTCATAACCCTGAGCAGTGCCCATCCGCACATCCATATCGGACTTGCATAGAGCCTGACGCGTAGGAGGCTGACCATGATGCCCTCCAACGACACAGGCATAGGATTCGGCCACTGACTTGCTCCAATTCCGTACCTGCGTCAGATACGACTCCAGAATCCTTTGACCCGCTATGGGATGGGTAGGATAATTGGTATCCGTAATCGGAACATCAGGGAACCGCAGACCAGCCTGTCTGGGCTTCCACCGCAGGGAGAGATCCTGCATACCAGGCGCATGCGTCAACGGCTTGCTTTGGAAAACCGGGGTTGCCTTACCGATATCATGGACACCGGTGATAAACATGCAGACTTTGCGAGCCAATTCCGGATCACCGACATCGCGGATGATGATCTCTCGGGTGCCCCGGGGCACCCAGTCACGCCAAAGATACCTAGCCACTGCAGCGGAATCGCTCAAATGCGCGAAAACCTGTAGCCAGTCATCCTCGTTAAGCAGATTAGTCTTGCCCCACAGGGACATGGCTATAGCGTCCAGACCCAAGTCTGTTGGTATCACTCCGCTCATTGTTCCCCCGTTCTCAGCCCAGCGATCCTGCCAATTGGACAACTTCGTTGTAACAATTTTTAAGCATAGCACGAAGATTTGGAATATACCAAATTTATAATCTCTTAATGGCACAAGTTGACTTATATACCCTGACTATTCAGGGAGCACATAAAATCCTAATGGCACAAAGGATCATCCCCACAGAAGCGGGGAACACACCTCAAGAAGAAGCTTTATGTAGTCTACACGCGAACCACAGTCAACCCTTAGAGCGACGCATGTAATACATAGAACTGACTGCATTTGTAGCCTTGAACGTCGAATTCGACTTCGACACAGTAAAAGCATCACCCCCACATGCCGAGGACTTCTATTTGGTTGTCGAACACGACAACTAGGAATTAACGCCACATGCGCCACATGTCTTAGCCTAATTTCAGACACGCCTGCATAAAAGCACAACCGCCGAAGCCACCGGCCCGTCATGGCTGAGAGCGATGTGCCAGCACAACTGCACTCGATCGACCTGACCACCGGTTAGAGGCAAGGAATCGTAAAGCCTGGCTTCCACGGAGGACGCTAGATTTACGCTCGGCCGACCTCGGCCGTCGTCCAAGATTTCCACCCCGCTCCAGGGGAAATCATCCAGATCATAGGGCGATGGCTCAGACCCCAGCGCCTGCGACCAAGCCTTGAGCACCGACTCCTTACCGGCCCAGCGCACCGCCAAATGCGCCGTTATATCGTCACGCTTGAGCAGGGCCCGCTGCTCTGCCTGCCGCCGCTCCCGTGGTGAGAACAAGCTTGTCATACGCGTGCCTGGCATGGCCAGCTGCCGGCCGAACTCCTTCAGGTCGACCAGGTCATGTCCCAACCCCAGCACTTGTCCAAACCCGGCATCTTCCATAGGCCCGAGTATGCCCCTCATCGGCCCCTACAGCAAATCATCCGGTCAGGAGCTTGGAGACCACACAACCCATGGTCCTAATCGACGATCACTGCAATCGTGCAGAAATGACCCTGGACAGGAATAAAACCACAAGGAATAAGAGGTTAGCAAGAAGGGAAGGTATGGATAAGAATAGATGAAGTGAGAGTCTGCCATATCTCATAGAGCGCAGTCGGCAACATACTCGGAAGTCAGCGGGCTGGGCCAACCGCACACAAATCATTGAGGAACATTCAGAGCAGCAACTCAGAGGCTCTTCGCAGGGCTTGAAGCCACAGGAATCCAATCCAAGCGGCGATGAGTACGCATTGTCCTTAGCTTGCCACGTACCTGCGAACGGAGATACAGAAAACAGCGGCAAAAGAATCATTAGCGGCTGGACATTGATCAGGAGTTCAAATCACTCGGTCATGTTCTTATGCCTATGCGTGAATCTCAGCTAGAGTGGTTCACACCTGTTTGTTTGTTCGGGAAGCACTGCGACCTTCTCCAGCTCGGAGTGGAGTTGCTTGAGTCCTTCGTTCTCGATGCGCAGTCGAGAGAACGTCATCATAGACAATGCAGGACTACGCTTGTCATACCGAAAATAAAAGCAAGAGGGTGGTGCTTGAAGGGAGGTAATAATGTCAGCTTTATGGTGACGCAGAGTGGCGTCGTACCTGCTTCGCATAGTATTGCCTGCGTCGTTGCTATCGCAGTTGGTGGGGACCATTGCATTTGGAAGATCTTCGCCAGGAGGATCTGCTCAATCCTGGATCGATTGCGCTTCTGTGGCTGTTGCCTGCGTGATTTCCGCATGGTCCGCGCGCAATGGGCAATCCTGGGCGCACCGTCTCCTCAAGCTTCAGGTATGCGATCAGGATTCCAACCTGCCCATATCCGGTCTGAGAATGGGCGTGCGGGAGATAGCGCATCTTGCTGATTTCGCATCGCTCTTCATTGGTTTTCTTTGGCCTTTAGGGATGGCAGAGGGCAGACCTTCGCCGATAAGATCATGGGAACAACAGTGACCAGAAAACAATAGGCGTGCCTGCAATGTCGCGACGACGCCCTGCACCCATCGTGCAGGCATGCGAAGAAGATACGGCTTCCAGCAGCAAGCAAGCTGCAGGCATTAGTGCGCATGGCGCAGCAAACTATAGCTGGGTTTCATCCGTATACTGCTGGCCGCTATGTATCTGCTTGACAATGGCGACCGCCGACCGTATAGCCACGTATATCACCAGCAGTGCTATAGCGATAATCCAGTTAGTCATGGGAATCGAACCCTTAGGGCTACTCATGAAATGCAGGGAGACAAACCCCAGAATTATCAACGCCAGACATAGCAGAACAACAAAGACTGCCCGGCCAGTGGTCACTCCTTTGGGGAATAGACGAGTCACACACTCGACCAGGCAGATAATTGACAGCGCAAAACCGACGAATGCCACAATACTCACTATCATCACCCCGCCAATCCCTTGAACAATGCCCAACAACCATCAACACCGAGGGCTGCCAGCAGTGTCTTTCCTTAAGTGTTCTCGAAATTCTTTCGATCTTTAAGGAAGCGGCAACTTTCTTGTCAAGCTTCATACCTCTTAATGCACCAAGCATACTTGACTGGATATAACAACTCAATTAGCTTTCCATTCTTGGCGGCCCGTTTTATCAACTGTCCAACCTGGTCATAGAACCCAGAGATGGTTCCAGTGGAAATGCCAGTAGCCTCTCCCGTCCTGGACGATTACGATACCTGTGCGACAACTGGGAGGCCTTGTTGCTGCAGTCAGCCGAGCACCTCCGTGTGTACCCTAACGTGTACCCATTCAGCCCGTAAAGTGCCGAATGCTGGGGAAGATTTCGCTCAGTCAGACCCGATCCTGACCGCTCCAAGTTGTTGGAAAACCCGCCGAGAATGACGGAATATCAACGATTATCGTGGAGCGGGCGACGGGAATCGAACCCGCGTAATCAGTTTGGAAGACTGAGGCTCTACCATTGAGCTACGCCCGCAAAGCCGTTGGCTCGGTACAGAGCATAGCACATGGGCCGGCCGGAACATGCAGTAAATTGCTCATCCGAGGTTTAATTCAGCGCGAAACCTATGTAGACATCTCTGGACCGAATCCCTGTGCGACATGGAGACCTGCGCCAATTACCCCTCCCCCACGGATAACCGTGAAGATTCATACAGAAATTCTGGCCCTTGCCGGCCGAACTAATATCAGGCAGTTCATCCACATTGAATAAAAACCCTCTCTCGCCAGTATCGCTTCATTGGGTATGCATGGATCAATCCCGTGGATCCGAGGAACATCTTGCGTGTACCCGCGACTGCCTGAGCACTGCGGGATTATTCATGCTAACGCGGTAGCCACTCATTACTGAATACTATGTATGGAAAAGAACAAATATTCCGCAAGATCTTTCATTTTTACAGAGCGAGGCGAATCGGACTGATATCAAGCCGCCATTCGATCTTGAAGAAAGAAAATAATAGGGAATTGACATTGACAGCGGCAAGTTCGCCGCGCACATCGGCCTCGTCTTTCGACGATGGAAATTCCACTATGCCCGAGCATCGATTGCAATGGCTGAAATCATGCGGACGATAACAGTATGAGCATTAATTCTTCTGATACCATCTAAAGCAACGTCAACAGATATTTATTAAGCAGTTCTCAAAAACGAGAACAGCGGGAAACTAGTAGTTGGCCACAGTTGAGAAGGGAACTATAGCCAAACATAATTGCCGAGTAGTTAGCCTAAGTTCTTCTGCTTTGATTAACGAAGAGATGAGATTTGTTTGCAGATGAGGTCAGATGTCAGCTTGTTGCTGCGGAGCTAGCATCATAACCTATGTGACAACTTGTTCTGCTTCAGTATCGACAGATTGACCCTACCTAATTTTGGCAGCTTTTCATCTTGCAGCTCCTTCTCAAGAAAGGAAATGAAATGATATTAGCCATTAAACATTTTCTGTCACTATGTTCAGATGACCTCAAGAACAATTGGGGTGAGCCAGATTACATGAAGCACCTCGTTGGGGCTACGATATTCGGATTGTGCGGTGTAGCTTTTGGTGTCGCGATGTTCGTTTTATTTCCTTAGACATGCACGATACCTTGCTGCAATATAGTTATATCTACGAGCGCAGCAAACACCGATGAGTGCGGTGTCTTTGCGGAAACGCCGAGTCAGTACGAGCTACCATTATTCACTGGCTGTCGCTTCCCATCAGGGACACCTATCCGTAGGGCAACAATAATCAGTGAGGTTTAGACGACAACATCGTGCACACACGGGGCATGTCTGTCTTTGTTCTGAAAGATAAAGCGGTACTCCTTACAAATCCCTCCAGTCAGCATAGGAACCTTCCAGTCCCTAGGCCTTGCCTCAGGCATAAGGACTCATGTCTAGGAAACCAACTCGAATAGGCAACTGGAAACAGGCGATTCCCTCAATGCAGTAAATCGCCCGATCCGACACCACCAACAACCAGTACCTGCGTCAGCTTTTAAGGGTCCCGCCCACAGCATAAGGGGAAAAATATCGGCGTGGCTATGGTGGTCGGGCTTCTTGGCATGAGTATTATGGCAACAAACCTCAGCCGCAGGAATCCCATAGCAGCGGCCACTAACACTAACACTTCGCACGAGTAAGCGGCCGGACGACTCCCCCAAGACAAGTTCGGCCATTCGGGTGGCCCAGCAATAATCCCAAGTAAAACCTGGGCCACCCATCTACTTTTTTATACCTTTTCATGAATGGGGTCCAATCATGTTCAGGTTATAAGGGCCGCCTGTCCCTCAAGCAGCTTTGAAGCAACCCAATGCACGCCCTTCTTAATCGTACTGAAACCAGATACAGATCGTATGCCTGTGTGGGACAAGACAAGTGAAGGCCATAACCAAGCCTGACGTACCCAGAATCATTTCAATCCACGCTCCCGTGAAGAGAGCAATCACCCGAGTACGAGCAGTTGATGAGATCTATCCATAACAAAAGAGGAGGTGAGCCGTCTGGCCCACCTCCTTGATCAGCACAGTGATTGAACTCTCACCGATTTCCTATTTCCCACTGCAGAGAATAAGAAACCGATCAACTCACACTGCTCTCAGCTCCGGTCGTAGTAGCCGTCGGCACCCAGGCGAGCCTGGGGATCCAGCAGCATAGCCTTCTCAATCTCGTGGCCCACATACCCATGGCCGTCCTCATGGAAGCGGCGGTTGTCGATGGGCTCATAGAGCGGGGCCCGACCCATGCGGCCCTCCTCCAGATGGCGCTGGCCAGCGGCCAGACGGTCGTTAGCCCGGCGACGCCACTCGTCCAGGGCCTCCTGGCCGGAGGTCTTGAGCACGGCTGCTTCGAAGGCTCCAGGGCTGACGATGACCCCGATACCCGAGACATGGCCGAAGCCCAGGGATGTGACCAGCCCGGCCTTGATCCTGCCCACCTTCAAGGGCTGCTCCAGCCAGACCAGATGGTCGTCGCGCTTCAGGACCGGATCCACGCAGTCCAGGGAGGCATTGGCCGGGATCACCCCGGACCGGAAGAGCTGGGTGAGCCCGTTGATCTGGAAGATGCAGGCACCGCCCTTGGCATGGCCGGTCAGGCTCTTCTGGGAGATGACGTAGAGCGGGTTGCCGTCCGTCCGCCCGATGGCGTGGGCCAGGGTGTTGTGCAGCTCGGACTCGTTGGGGTCGTTGGCGTTGGTGGAGGTGTCATGCTTGGAGACCACGGCGATGTCGTCGGGGCTCACGCCCAGCTTGGCCAGCGAGCGCACCAGATCCGAATCCCTGCCGCCCATGCCGGCGGCCAGAGCCCCCAGCCCGGGTGCGGGGATGGAGGTGTGGGCACCGTCCGCGAAGGAGTGGATGTACCCTACCACGCCAGCCACAGGCAGACCCATACGCAGGGCGATGTCGCCCCGGGTCAGCAGGATGGTCCCGCCGCCCTGGGACTCCAGGAAGCCGCCGCGCCGACGGTCGTTGGCCCGGGAGAAGAA
>NZ_JBVPQK010000054.1:0-12832 GCF_058197115.1 Bifidobacterium sp. POST2/T3 (B1) | reverse complement strand
CGGGCGGCCAGAGCGTCGGCCATGGCCACTGAGCGGTGCTGTCCGCCAGTACAGCCAAAGGCGATGGTCACATAGTGCTTATCTTCGTGTGCGTAGCCGCTGAGCGCGGTCAGAATGGCGGTCGTGTAGGCATCCAGGAACTCCTTAGCGCCCTTGCTGGCCATCACATAGTCACGGACCGGGCCGTCATGGCCGTTCAGATCACGCAGCTCCGGAACCCAGTAAGGGTTGGGCAGGAAGCGCACGTCAGCTATGAAGTCAGCGTCGATGGGCAGACCGTACTTGAATCCGAAGCTCATGATGTGCACGCCTACGGTGGTCGGTCCGGAGCCCAAGACCATTTCGTAGAGGCGGGTGGAGAGCTGATGGATGCTCAGTTTGGATGTGTCGATGACCATGTCGGCACGCTCTTTGAGTCCGCCCAGCAGGCGGCGCTCCTCGTGAATACCGTCGATCAGGCGGCCAGAGCCCTGTAGAGGGTGGGGTCGGCGAACGGACTCATAGCGCTTGACCAGCACCTGGTCGGAGGCATCCAAAAAGAGGATGCGGCAACGCACGCCCAGGTCGTCCAGATGGCTGAGCACAGCCGACAGGTCGTCGAAGTAGGAGCGTGAACGGACATCGATAACGGCAGCTAGGCGGTGCAGGGAGCTTCCGGCGGAAGTCATCATGTCGACAAGGGGTACAAGTAGACGCGGGGGCATGTTGTCGACCACATACCAGCCCATGTCCTCCATGGAGTCTGCAGCGCGAGTGCGTCCTGCACCGGACATGCCTGTGATCAGCAGTACCTCGAAGCCTGCGAAGGGCGGTTTTTCCGTCGTCATAGTCATGTCTCCCTCAAGGCTTGGTCCATAGCAGCTGCCGGAACAGCGGCCAGGGGTCGGTCGGTCATCAGCGCCACTTGACGCACGGCTTGATACAGCAGCATGCGTTCGCCGCTGATGGCCCGAGCAGCCGGCTGGCGACAGAATGCTTTCATGAGCTGGGTGGGTCGGGGTTCATAGACTACGTCCAGCAGGACTGAGCACAGGCAACTGTCGGCATCGGCCTCTGGACTCCTAGCGGTATTGAGCAGATCGGCCAGGGGATCAGCTGCACCTGAAGGCAGAGTAGAGACGATTATATTGGCCCTTATTAGAGTCCTTTCGGCCTTCCCAGCCTGGTCCATGGCGGTGACGGCCGGCGCAGGCAAGCCCAGCCGCGAGGCGAGGTCCAGCATATGGTCACAGTGCTCCGGATTGCGAGCAAGCAGGTCCACACGCTCGACCCCCAGCATCTTCAAGGCGCAGAAGGCGGACTCAGCTGTGTTTCCGTTGCCGATGACCAGGGCCCGCGCTCCCCTATACGGTTGGTCGGGAAGCTTGTCCTGCCGACCCTGACCGGCAGCCTCCAGCAGGGCGGCCAGATCGTCAGCGTCTTCATCAGCGCGGCAGCAGCCGGCAGCCTCCAGTAGAGCAGCCACTATCCCCTCTACATCTGTGTTGTACAGAGACAATCCTTTGGCGGGGCCGCTGTGCTCAAAGACTGCTGTATTGGCCACTTCCAGAGTCTTAGACCAGTAATCACAAAAATTGCCCAAGGGGCCCACAGCACTCTTCAAGGGCATGGTCAGACTGAGCCCTGCCCAAGACGGGTCAAGGCCGTAGATAAAATTCGCCAGACCGTCAGCGTCCACGCGCGCTCGGTCGTAGTGCCAGTTGTTCAGGCCTAGTGCATCATAGGCTGAACTGTGCAGAAGGGGCGAGAGGGAATGACTGATAGGATCGCCCAAGACGGCACAGCGACGATCAGGTCCATTCATATCTGCAATCACGCACCAATCAATTCAGGGCATGGCCTTTGCCCGCCTCTTGAGCCATTTTATCGCTGGCTGTCCCCGGCCCGATCCTGGTCGCTGTGCAGGGCCTGGTAGATGGCCTCAGCCTTGGCTGAGCCGATGCCCTTGACGGCCTCAAGCTCCTCCTGGGAGGCCTGGCGCATGCGCTTCACTGATCCAAAGTGATTGAGCAGCTTCTTCTGGTAGGCGGGGCCGATGCCTGGAATCTCGTCCAGGGCTGACCGGAGGGCACCCTTGCGTCGGGTTTGCCGATGGTAGGAGATGGCGAACCGATGGGACTCGTCCCTCACGCGCTGCAGCAGGTACATGCCTTCGGACTGGCGTTTGAGGATGATGGGATAGTCATCGTCAGGCACCCAAACTTCCTCCAGGCGCTTAGCCAGGCCACACAGGGCCACATCGTCCACCCCGCAGTCGTGCAGGGCTCGGCCAGCAGCGGTCACCTGGGGCTTGCCGCCATCGACTACGATCAGGTTGGGCTTGTAGGCGAAGTGGCGGGCGGCGGTGTTCTGCTGAACGATGGCCCCCTCCTCCTGCTCCACCAATTCTGGTGCCTTGTCGCTGGCCTTTCGCTCTGCTTCCATGCTGTCACCGCTGTCGCCAGCGATGTTGCCGTGGCGGAAACGACGGGTCAGAGTCTCGTAGATGGCGCTCATGTCGTCCACAGCGCCCTTGCCGTCCTCGCCGCGGATAGCAAATCGACGGTACTCGGACTTCTTGGGGACCGCGTCCTCAAAGACCACCATAGAGGCTACCTGGAACTGGCCGCCTACTGTGTTAGAGATGTCGTAGCATTCGATGCGCAGCGGGGCGCGATCCAGCCCAAGGGCCTTGGCCACGTCGTTCATGGCCTGGGTGCGGGTGCCCATGTCGCTCATGCGGCTGAGCTTGCTGCGCTGCAGGGCCTGGCGGGCGTTGGCGTTGGCCCGGTCCATCAGGGACTTCTTCTCCCCCCGGCTGGCCACTCGGATGGTCACCGCCGACCCGCGTAGCTCCCGCAGCCACTCCTGTAGGTCACCGGTCCGATCGGGCTGGATGGGGACGATGACCTCGGGAGGCACCGGCGAAATGGGGGCCAGCAGGTCGGCACGTCCGGTCTGATCCTGATGTTGGTGTCGACTCCTGGTGGCCTTGGCCCGGGCCTCGGCATCGAGGGCCGTGACCTTCTGGGTGGAGCCCATGGCATCCCTGTCCTGGCTGATGGAGACGGGTGTATCGGAATTCTCGGGCAGCTTGTGCAGTTCGCTGTCGTTCTCATTCATCAGGTCTGAGTAGACCTGTACCAGCAGGTCGCTGATCAACTCGCTATCGGAGACGTCCTCGACCCGCTCCACACTCCAGTTGCGTTCGCCGCGGATGGCACCCGAGCGCACAAAGAAAGCGTGGACCGAGGCCTCCAGTTCATCCGAGGCTACCCCGAAGACGTCCACATCCACGTTGGATGCGAAGGCCACGGCATTCTGCTCGATGACTGTGTCCAGCATGGCGATCTGGTCGCGCAGCCGGGCGGCCTTCTCGAAGTCCAGCTCCTTGCTGGCCCTCTGCATGCTTCTGGTCAGCCCTGCCCGGTAGCTCTTGCCCAACCTACCGGTGATGACCCCGGTCAGCTCCGTGCACAGACGCCGATGTTCGCTGGCGCTGATCCGGCCCACGCAGGGGGCTGAGCACTTGCCGATCGATGCCAGCAGGCAAGGGCGGCCGCTGAGTTTGGCCTTGCGGAAGACGCCGGGGGTGCAGGTGCGCACCGGGTAGGTCTTGAGCAAGGCATCCAGGGTGTGCTTCATGTCCCAGACCTTGGCGTAGGGACCAAAGTAGCGAGTGTCGTGCCGCTTGCGCACGCGGGTCATCCATACCCGGGGGAACTCCTCCCCCACGGAGACAGCTAGGTAGGGGTAGGTCTTGTCGTCGCGCAGCTTGACGTTGAAACGTGGGTCGAACTCCTTGATCCAGGTATATTCCAGGGTCAGTGACTCCAGGTCGGTGCCCACCACAGTCCACTCCAGGCTCCGGGCCGTCAGCACCATGGTCTGGGTGCGCGGATGCAAGTTTTCCAGGGGCTGGAAGTAGTTGGTCAGGCGGTTGCGCAGGTTCTTGGCCTTGCCCACATAGATGACCCGGCCGTCGCCGTCCCGCCACTTGTAGACGCCCGGCTGGGCGGGGATGTCGGAGGTTTTAGGGCGGAAAAGGTCCCGGCTGTCTCCCAGCAGGGGCGCGCCGTTCTTGTTGACGCCGGTTATGGTGCCGGTGGCGGACTCTTCTTCCAGGGCTTGGGCGGTGCGTCGCCATACCTGCGGCGCGTGACGCTCGAAGCAGCTGCGGGTCATGATCGTGCAGCCTTGGCTACCTTGGCAGGATCCAGCATGGGCTTCAGATACTTGCCGGTCCAGCTGTTCGGGTTGGCGGCCACCTGCTCAGGAGTGCCCTGAGCCACCACGGTGCCGCCGCCGTCTCCACCCTCGGGGCCCAGGTCGATGATCCAGTCGGCGGTCTTGATTACATCCAAGTTGTGTTCGATGACAATGACCGTGTTGCCTTTGTCGACCAGGCCGTGCAGGACTTTGAGCAGCTTGCGGACATCCTCGAAGTGCAGGCCCGTGGTGGGCTCGTCCAGGATGTAGACGGTCTTGCCGTCGGAGCGCCGCTGCAGCTCGGTGGCCAGCTTGACCCGCTGGGACTCGCCTCCGGACAGGGTGGGCGCCGGTTGGCCCAGGCGGATGTAGCCCAGACCCACGTCAACCAGGGTGTCCAGGTAGCGGGCGATGGAGGGATAGGCCTTGAAGAAGTGGGAGGCCTCCTCGATGGGCATGTCCAGCACGTCCGAGACGGTCTTGCCGTTGTATGTGACTTCCAGGGTCTCCCTGTTGTAGCGCTTGCCGTGGCAGGTCTCGCACTGGACGTAGACATCGGGCAGGAAGTTCATCTCGATCTTGATGGTTCCGTCACCGTGGCAGGTTTCGCAGCGGCCGCCCTTGACATTGAATGAGAAGCGGCCGGGACCATAGCCACGCACCTGGGCCTCCGGGGTCTTGGCAAAGAGCTGACGGATCTTGTCCCAGACGCCGGTGTAGGTGGCAGGGTTGGAGCGTGGGGTGCGGCCGATGGGGTTCTGATCCACGTGGATGACCTTGCGCACCTGGTCCACACCCTCCACCCGGATGTGCTTGCCGGGCACGATGCGGGCGTTGTTGAGCTGGTCGGCCAGAACCGGATAGAGGATGGAGTTGACCAGAGTGGACTTGCCTGAGCCGGATACGCCGGTGACCAGGGTCATGACTCCCAGCGGGAAGGATACCTTGAGGTTCTTCAGGTTGTTCTCCCGAGCCCCCACCACGGTCAGCTGGCGGGTCTTGCTGGTCTTGCGGCGGTGCTTGGGCACCTCGATGGAACGGCGTCCGGCGATGTAGTCGGCGGTGATGGAGCGGGAGGCCTTGACCAGGTCCTGCGAGCGCCCGGAGAAGATGACCTCCCCGCCATGTTCGCCAGCTCCAGGGCCGATGTCGACCAGCCAGTCGGCCTGGCGGATGGTGTCCTCGTCATGTTCGACCACAATCAGGGTGTTGCCCAAGTCACGCAGCCGCTGCAGGGTCTTGATCAGCCGGTCGTTGTCCCGCTGGTGCAGGCCGATGGAGGGCTCGTCCAGCACGTACATGACGCCCACCAGGCCGGAGCCGATCTGGGTGGCCAGACGGATGCGCTGGGCCTCGCCGCCGGAGAGGGTTGCTGCCGCCCGAGACAGGGTCAGGTAGTTCAGACCCACGTCGTTGAGGAAGCGCAGGCGGGCGCGGATCTCTTTGAGGACCTCGCCGGCAATCTTGGCCTGAGCGCCCTCCATATGCAGGCCCTCCACCCACTTTAGGCTGGCGGACACGGCCATGTCGCAGACCTGGGCAATAGACAGATCGTCCACGGTCACGGCCAAGACCTCGGGCTTCAGGCGCTTGCCGTGGCAAACCTGGCAGGGTACCTCGCGCATGTATGACTCGTAGTACTGCTTCATAGGCTGCGAGTCGGTCTCGTCGTGGCGACGCATCAGGGTGCGGACCACGCCCTCGAACCCGGTGGTGTACTCGCGCAGGCGGCCCCAGCGGTTCCGGTAGGAAACATCCACCTTGAAGTCGTGTCCGTACATGACAGCGTGGCGGACTTCCTCGGGCAGGTCCTTCCAGGGGGTCGATGTGGAGAAGCCCATCTCCTTGGCCAGGCCGTCCAACAGGTGGCCATAGAAGCGCTGCTGGCTCTTGGTGCCGCTCCATGGCTCCACGGCCCCGTCCTTGAGGCTCTTCTCCGGGTCAGGTACTACCAGCTCGGGGTCGATCTCCAAGTTGAATCCCAGACCGGTGCAGGCCGGGCAGGCTCCATAGGGGGCGTTGAAGGAGAAGGTTCGAGGCTCGATCTCGTCCAGTTCCAACTCGTGGCCGTTGGGGCAGGACCGCTTCTCGGAGAAGGGCTGACGACGCTCGGGATCCTTGGCATTCATATCCACAAAGTCGGCCACTACCGTGCCTTTGGCCAGACGCAGGGCCGTCTCCACAGAGTCGGTCAGCCGCTGACGCATGCCCTCGCGGATGACCAGCCTGTCCACCACCACCTCGATGGTGTGCTTCTTCTGCTTGGTCAGCTTGATGGAATCGGACAGCTGGTGCATGTCCCCATCGATGATGGCCCGGGAGTAGCCGTCGGAGCGGAGGAGCTCCAGGGTCTCCACGAACTCACCCTTGCGGCCCTTGACGATGGGTGCCAGCAGCTGGAAGCGAGTTCCCTCGGGCCTGGACATGAGGGTGTCGACGATTTGCTGCGGCGTCTGGGCGCGCACCTCGGCCCCGCAGATCGGACAGTGGGGAATGCCGGTTCTGGCGAAGAGCAGACGCAGGTAATCGTAGACCTCGGTTATGGTGCCCACGGTGGATCGGGGATTGCGATTGGTGGTCTTCTGATCGATGGAGACTGCCGGACTCAGGCCCTCGATGAAGTCCACGTCGGGTTTGTCCATCTGGCCCAGGAACTGGCGGGCGTAGGCGGAGAGGGACTCCACGTAGCGGCGCTGACCCTCGGCGAAGAGGGTGTCGAAGGCCAGGGAGGACTTGCCGGAGCCTGACAGGCCGGTGAAGACCACCATACGGTTGCGGGGTATGGACAGGTTAACGTTCTTGAGGTTGTGGGCCCGGGCGCCCTGGATGACGATTTTGCGGTCGTTGGGCACCATGGACAGGTCCGCCACCAAGGACCCCTTGGATTCGATCATGCGCGGGTTTTCAATGGCCGCGTCCACTGTCGATTTAGGCTTGTTCTGCTGATTCACGTGCTTCCCATCCGCTTCCCTGAAGACCCATGGCCAAGGCTGAGGCCAAAGCCTGACCATAATATCGCCGGGGCCGAATAATTCGAACAGGTGTTCGATGACGGCTTAGATGGCCGGGGCTGGAGGATCCAGGGGCGGGCGACCACAGCCATTGAGGAAGCAGTCATGCTGGTGGTCGTTGATTATGCCGGTCGCTTGGAGAAATGAATGGACCGTCACCGGACCTAGGAAGCGCAAGCCCAGGTCGCGCATGTCCTTGCAGACGATGGCAGACAAGTGGTCGTAGCGCGGTATGGACGGATCGTCCAGGTAGTCGTGGTTGATGGCCGATCCACCGGTGAAGGACCAACAGTAGCGGTCGAATTCCTCACCGGGAAATTGGCGAACGATCAGGGCGGCGTTGGCCACCGTGGCTTCGATCTTGCGTCGATTGCGGATAATGGCAGGGTCGACCATGAGACGGTCGATTCTGTCGGCGTCGAAAGCGGCGACCGCTTGAATATCGAAGTTGTCGAAATCCTTGAAGAGAGCCTGGCGGCGGTGCAGGATCAGCTGCCAGCTGAGCCCGCACTGGAATATCTCCAGGGAGAGCATGGCGAAGAGCCTCTGGGAGCCATGCAAGGGGCGGCCCCACTCTTGGTCGTGGTAGCTGCGCATGAGAGGGTCATCCACCTGAGCCCAGTCGCATCGATGTGAAGGTTCGGCCATGCTGCACTCCCCTTTCCGACGTTCGGCTTCAGGCTAGCACCGGCGGCCGTCCGAACTGGGTGGTCAATACCACTGAGCCAGGCTGGCCGCTTTAGAGTTGGAGCAGAGGCCGGTCGGCCATGCCCGGGGCCATCCCCATGGCGGCAGTACGGTTGCGGCCGGCAAGGAGAGGAAGCATGAGCCATGACTGACAAGGACAATCCGCGCAGACTCTGGACCGACGATGAGGACCCGGTCGAGAGGGCCAAGCGCACCTCCCCTGCCATGCAGGGCAGCCAATTAAATTCAGACTCGTCATCGGCAACCCGGGAATCAAGAAATGAAGGTTCGGCATCTTCAGGTGTGTCAGCTTCGAATTCATCGATTCCAAAGTCGTCTACTTCGAATTCATCTAGCTCAGGTTCACCGTCTTCGAATGCCGCAGCCAAGCAGTCTGATGATTCGTCGAAGAAGGCACCGACTGCAAAAACCAGTGCCGAGGAGACCGCCAATGGAGGCGAGAGGCGCTCTGATCGCAGCAGCAATAAAGCAGGGCAGGAATCAAATCAAGCACAAAACCAAGCAAAGGACCAGCAACAAAAGCAGGGTCAGCCTGAAAAGGAGCAGGAATCCTCCAAGGGACGCGGCTGGAAGCTCTTCGAGGATATCGTGCTCTGGGTGGCCTGGGTGGCTATGGTGGGCTTCAACGGCTATGCGGAGGTCTACCACTTCAATGGCACGACCGTGGGCGGCCTGGCCCGCAAGGTCGATCTGTGGATCATGCCCGCCGGCTACGTCTTCGCCATCTGGGGGGTCATCTACATCGCCCTGGCCATTTGGCTCTTCCGCTTCTGCCTGGCCGGCCCCAGTCGCAAACGTCTGGGCTTCCTGCCCTTCACGCTGAGCGGACTGCTCTTCGTGGCCACCTGCTGCCTGAACATCGCCTGGCTGGCCATGTGGCACATGGAGCGCAATTTCTGGGCTTTGGTCATCATCCTCATTCTGACTGTGCTGGCCTGGATGCTCTACGCGCTGGTGCGCAGGGATGCCACCAAGGCCGGGACCCCCACTGCCGCCAAGGCTCTGGACTGGATCCCCCTGTCCATCTACGCCAGCTGGCTGAGCGTTGCCACCCTGGTCAACGCCGGATACATGGTGGCTGCCGGGCACAAGGTCGGCAATGCCGTCCAAGGATTTGCGACCATCATCGTAGTCGGCGCCCTCCTGGCCGTAGCTTATCTGATGAACAGGCATGGCAAGGACTGGGTCTTCGGCCTGGTGGTCATCTGGGCATGCCTGGGCATCGGCATCAGGATCTTCTCCTTCGCGGCCGCCATGGGTGTGTTGGTCATCGCCCTGACGGCCGTAGGCGCCTTCCTGGTCTACTTCCCCTGGAGCAAGTTCAGGCTGGTCCGCCGCTGACCCATCCATGATCCATCCATTGCCCCGTCAGCCGAGACGCACTGGCGGGGCTTGCTTCTTGCTACCATGGTCCCTTGCAAGTTTTGAATCCATAAGGAAAGCGGGGTCGGAGGCGGCATGGCTATTGAGGCGCAGGGACTTGAGATCCGAATAGGTGCCCGACTACTCCTGCAAGCCACCGACTTCCATGTGACCAAGGGCGACCGGATCGGCCTGGTGGGCCGCAACGGCGCCGGCAAGACCACGCTGACCAGGGTCATCACCGGCGACATGCTCCCCTCGGCCGGCAAGGTGCGGGTGACCGGACAGCTGGGGTACCTGCCCCAGTCCACCCATGCAGGCGACTCCGAGCAGAGCGCCCTGGATCGGGTCATGAGCGCCAGGGACATCGCATCCATCATCCAACGGATGCGCAAGGCCGAGACCGATATGACCAGTCCCGACCCCAAGGTCATGGAAAAGGCCATGAAGCGTTACGACAAGGCCCAGCAGGACTTCGAGAACGCCGGGGGCTATGCGGCACAGTCACAAGCCATCGTCATGGGCGAGAGCCTGGGGCTGAGCCAGGAGACCCTGCAGCAGGCACTGGGCACCCTCTCCGGCGGTCAGCGCCGACGGGTCGAGCTGGCCAGAATCCTCTTCTCCGATGCCGACACCCTGATTCTGGACGAGCCCACCAACCATTTGGATGCCGACTCCATCGAGTGGCTCAAGGGCTACCTGCGCCGATTCGAGGGAGGCTTCCTGATCATCTCCCACTCCACCGAGCTGCTGGACGAGACCGTCAACCGGATCTGGCACCTGGATGCCCAGCGTTCCTGCATCGACATGTACACCATGGGATGGAAGGCCTACCTGCGCCAGCGGGTGGTGGACGAGGAGCGCCGTCGCCGCGAACGGGAGGTGGCCGAGAAGAAGGCCGATCGTCTGATGCGTCAGGGCATCCGACTGCACGCCAAGGCCACCAAGGCCGTGGCCGCCCAGAACATGATGCGCCGCGCCCAGCGCCTGCTGGCCGACACCCAGGAGGCGGAAAAGGCCGAAAAGGTGGCCGACCTGCGCTTCCCGGATCCTGCCCCCTGCGGCCGCACGCCCATCATGGCCGAGGACCTTTCCAAGGCCTACGGATCCAACATCGTCTTCGCTGGCATCAACCTGGCCATCGACAAGGGCTCCCGGGTGGTCATCCTGGGATACAACGGCGCTGGCAAGACCACCACCCTGCGCCTGCTGGCCGGCATCGAGCAGCCCGACACGGGCAAGGTGACCCTGGGGCACGGGGCCAAGATCGGCTACTTCGCCCAGGAGCACGACACCCTGGATAACGACGTCACCGTTCTGGAGAACCTGCAGCATGTGGCCCCTGACCTGGACAACACCCAGGCGCGGACCATCCTGGGCTCCTTCCTCTTCTCGGGGGACGACGCCATGAAGCCCACCAAGGTGCTTTCGGGCGGCGAGAAGACCCGACTGGCCCTGGCCACCCTGGTGACCAGCCGGGCCAACGTCCTGCTGTTGGACGAGCCCACCAACAACCTGGACCCCGCTTCGCGTGACGAGATACTCAAGGCCATCGCCAAGTACGAGGGAGCCATCGTGCTGGTCACCCACGACGAAGGGGCCGTCAAGGCGCTCAACCCTGAGCGGGTGCTGCTCATGCCCGACGGTGATGAGGACCTCTGGAGCGACGACTATCTGGATCTGGTAGCCGAAGAGTAGGCAACCATCGGTTGGCCCATGCCTGTGGGTCGTCTGTGTCGGTCAGCGGGTCAGTCGTCCTCCCCCAGAACCTCAACCCCTTTGACCCCTGGAGTCTGCCCTATGGATTCGACCAGTTCGGTCACATCCCCCTTGCCCAGCAGGTTGACGGTGACATCGGCGCCCTTCCAGGCATCCCGATGCAGCTCGTGGATGGTCAGCACCCGGGACTCGAAGCCCATGCGGGTGGCCAGCAGCAAGGATTCGCGCAGGCAGCCGTGGCCGTCCTGATATACGATGCGCAGAACTGTGTTCTGCCGGTTGCGCAGGAACCACTTGAGGATGGGCGCGATGACCAGAACGGCCAGAAAGTAGAAGACGACCGCCAGGATGGCGATGGCGAAGAGCTGGACTCCACAGGCCATGCCCACGGCGGCGGCCACCCAGATGGCGCTGGCCGTGGTCAAACCCTTGACAGAATCGTGGTTGAAAAAGATGACGCCGGCACCGATGAAGCCTATGCCGGAGGCCACCCCGGCTGCGATTCGCGAGGCATCCCAGGAGTAGTTGCCTACAGCGGCCTGTATGCCATAGAGGGAGACCATGGTGAACAGGCAGCTGCCCAGACCCACCAGAATGTGAGTGCGGATGCCAGCGTCGTGCTTGAGGAACTCGCGCTCGAAGCCGATCAGACCACAGAGAACCACCGTCAAGACCACCGCCATAATCTGACCTTGGTTCGGCAATGCGAATCCCTGCATGATTTCCCTTCCTGCCCTCTTAAATAGGCAGACCTTATAACGCTTGCAGGACATGGCCATCGGATAGAGTGGAGCAAGCACGTGGCCGGCCACGCCGCCGCACGTGGACCTTTTGAATGAGGGGTGTGATGCCATGAAGCCGTCATCAGATGAGCGCCGCGAAGCCCGCCGGACCCTCGCCACCAGCGCCTATTCCGCCGACATGATCCGATCACTTGAGCAGCCGTTTTTGGATGACGGGGTCCCCTTGATGCGCGTCGCCGCGGGATCCCTGGCCTCCGTGGCCGATGTCATGCTCACCCAGGCCGGGCTGGAGCCTGCAGGCGCCAGAATCGTCCTGCTGGCAGGGGCCGGCAACAACGGCGGCGACGGGCTCTATGCCTCGGCCGATCTGGCCGGGCATGGAGCCGACGTGACTGTGGTGGCCACTGGGCGGAGCCTGCATCAGGGTGGGTTGGACGCCCTTCTCCGTGCCGGCGGAGTGGTCACGGCTCTGGATCCTCAGGCAGCCATCCCCGGCTGCGAGACCCCCTCCGGACCGGATCAGACATCCGAGGGTCTGGACCAAGTCTTGGAGCTATGCCGACAGGCGGATCTGATTATCGATGCCATGACGGGTATAGGCCTCAAGGGGGCGTTGCGCGGCATTCCTGCTACTCTGGCCGCAGAACTGGGCATGGAGAGCGGTCTGCCCGACAGACCAGCCTGGCACGACCCCGCCGGTCAGGATAGGCCCTTGGTGCTGGCCGTGGATACCCCCTCCGGTTTGGACGTGGACGAGGGAACCCTGCCCGGGGCCTACATCCCGGCTGATGTGACCGTGACCATGGGGGCCATGAAACCCTGCCTGATGCTGCCCCCAGCTGCCTATGTCTGCGGCAGAATCGTCCTGGTGGACTTCGGGTTTGACACCTCGGCCCTGGTACCGAGCGTCTCTTGCATGAGCGCTGAGGACTGCGCCAGTCTCCTACGAGCGCCACGGGTGGATGACACCAAGTACAGCCGGGGCGTGGTCGGCCTGGTCACCGGCTCCGCCCTCTACCATGGCGCCGGGCTGCTCTCCAGCAAGGCTGCTGCCAGCGGCAACGTGGGCATGATCCGTTACTGCGGCCCCGAGCAGGTGGG
>NZ_JBVPQK010000053.1:0-12936 GCF_058197115.1 Bifidobacterium sp. POST2/T3 (B1) | reverse complement strand
CGGGCGGCCAGAGCGTCGGCCATGGCCACTGAGCGGTGCTGTCCGCCAGTACAGCCAAAGGCGATGGTCACATAGTGTTTGTCTTCACGCGCATAGCCGCTGAGTGCGGTCAAGATGGCGGTGGTGTAGGCATCCAGAAACTCTTTGGCACCCTTGCTGGCCATCACATAGTCACGGACCGGGCCGTCATGGCCGTTCAGGTCCCGCAGCTCGGGGACCCAGTAGGGGTTGGGCAGGAAGCGCACATCCGCTACGAAGTCGGCATCGATGGGCAAGCCGTACTTGAATCCGAAGCTCATGATGTGAACGCCCACTGTGGTCGGGCCGGAGCCCAGAACCATTTCATACAGGCGAGTAGAGAGCTGATGGATGCTCAGATTGGAGGTGTCGATGACCATGTCGGCACGCTCCTTGAGACCACCAAGTAGGCGGCGCTCCTCGTGGATGCCGTCGATCAGGCGACCGGAGCCCTGCAAGGGGTGGGGTCGGCGGACGGACTCATAACGCTTGACCAGAACCTGGTCAGAGGCATCCAGAAAGAGGATGCGGCAGCGCACGCCCAGGTCGTCCAGATGGCTGAGCACAGCCGACAGATCGTCGAAATAGGAGCGGGACCGGACGTCGATGACGGCAGCAAGGCGGTGCAGGGAGCTCCCGGCCGAGGTCATCATGTCGACCAGGGGCACAAGCAGACGTGGGGGCATGTTGTCGACCACATACCAGCCCATATCCTCCATGGAGTCGGCGGCGCGGGTGCGGCCTGCGCCGGACATGCCCGTGATCAGCAGTACCTCGAAGCCTGCGAAGGGCGGTTTTTGCGTCGTCATCGTCATGCCTCCCTCAAGGCTCGGTCCATAGCAGCTGCCGGAACTGCGGCCAGGGGTCGGTCGGTCATCAGTGCCACCTGACGCACGGCTTGATAGAGCAGCATGCGTTCACCGCTGATGGCCCGAGCGCCCGCCTGCCGGCAGAAGGCCTTCATGAGCGGGGTGGGCCGGGGTTCATAGACTACATCGAGCAAGACCGAGCCCAGGCGTCCGCCTTCGTCGGCACCGATGGCATCGGCTGGCTTGGCATTAGTACGACTCTTGAACCCAGGAGTATCGGCCTTGGCGGTCTCTGCCTCGGAAATTTTGTCAACAGGATTCTCAATTGTACTGAGTAGATCAGACAGGGGGTCGGCTGCACCAGAAGGCAGGGTGGAGACGACAATATCAGCCCCGGTCAGAGCCTTTTCGGCTGCCTCAGATTGGTCCATGGCGGTGACGGTCGGCTCGGGCAGGTCCAATCGAGAAGCGAGGTCCAGCATGTGGTCGCAGTGCTCCGGGTTGCGAGCCAGCAGGTCTATACGCTTGACCCCCAGCACCTTCAAGGCGCAGAAGGCGGACTCGGCTGTGTTCCCGTTGCCGATGACCAAAGCCCGCGCTCCTCCGTACGGTTGGTCGGGCAGCTGGTCTTGTTGCCCTTGACATGCTGCCTCCAGCAGGGCAGCCAAATCGTCAGGGTCTTCATCGGCACGGCAGCGGTCGGCAGCCTCCAGCAGGGCGGCTACGATACCCTCCACGTCGGTGTTGTAGAGAGACGGCCTTTTCCCGGGACCGCCTTGCTCAAAGACAATTGTGTTGGCCACCCTCAGGGTCTCAGACCAGAAATCACTAAAGTCTCCCAAGGCGCCGACAGCACTCTTTAAGGGCATGGTCAGACTGAGACCGGCCCAGGACGGGTCAAGACCGTGGATAAAGTCCGCCAAGCCGTCAGCATCCACGCGCACACGGTCGTAGCGCCAGCCGTCCAGGCCGAGTGCGGCATAGGCTGATCTATGCAAAAGAGGCGAAAGGGAATGGCTGATTGGGTCGCCCAGAACGGCACAACGACGATCAGGTCCATTCATATCTGCAATCACGCACCAATCAAATCATGGCATGGCTCTTTGCCAGCCTCCTGAGCCATTTTATCGCTGGCTGTCCCCGGTCTGGTCCTGGTCACTATGCAAGGTCTGATAGATGGCCTTGGCCTTGGCAGAGCCGATGCCCTTGACGGCCTCCAGCTCTTCCTGTGATGCCTGGCGCATGCGCTTGACTGATCCAAAGTGATTGAGCAACTTCTTCTGGTAGGTGGGTCCGATGCCCGGAATCTCGTCCAGAGCCGACCGGAGAGCACCCTTGCGCCGGGTCTGACGGTGGTAGGTAATGGCGAACCGGTGAGACTCGTCCCTCACGCGCTGCAGCAGGTACATGCCCTCAGACTGGCGCTTGAGGATGATGGGATAGTCATCGTTAGGCACCCAGACCTCTTCCAGTCGCTTAGCCAGCCCGCAGAGGGCCACATCGTCCACACCGCAGTCGTGCAGGGCCCGTGCTGCAGCGGTTACCTGAGGCTTGCCGCCATCGACTACGATCAGGTTGGGTTTGTAGGCGAAGTGGCGGGCGGAGGTGTTCTGCTGAACGATGGCCCCCTCCTCCTGCTCCACCAATTCAGGCGCCTTGTCGCTGGCCTTTCGCTCGGCCTCCATACTGTCACCGCTGTCACCGGCTATGTTGCCGTGACGGAAGCGCCGGGTCAGAGTCTCATAGATGGCGCTCATATCGTCCACAGCGCCCTTGCCGTCCTCGCCTCGAATGGCGAATCGACGGTACTCGGACTTCTTAGGGACGGCATCCTCAAAAACCACCATGGAGGCCACCTGGAACTGGCCACCCACGGTGTTGGAGATGTCGTAACACTCGATGCGCAGCGGAGCGCGGTCCAGCCCAAGGGCCTTGGCCACGTCGTTCATGGCCTGGGTGCGGGTGCCCATGTCGCTCATACGACTGAGCTTGCTGCGCTGCAGGGCCTGGCGGGCGTTGGCGTTGGCCCGGTCCATCAGAGACTTCTTCTCACCACGACTGGCCACACGGATGGTCACTGCGGATCCGCGCAGCTCCCGCAGCCACTCCTGCAAGTCGCCGGTCCGATCCGGCTGGATAGGGACAATGACTTCGGGAGGCACTGGAGAAATGGGGGCCAGCAGGTCGGCACGTCCGGTCTGATCCTGATGCTGGTGTCGGCTCCTGGTGGCCTTGGCCCGGGCTTCGGCATCCAGGGCCGTGACCTTCTGGGTGGAGCCCATGGCATCCCTGTCCTGGCTGATGGAGACGGGTGTGTCCGACTCTGTTGGTAGCTTGTGCAGTTCGCTGTCGTTCTCATTCATCAGGTCCGAGTAGACCTGCACAAGCAGGTCGCTGATCAGCTCGCTGTCGGAGACGTCCTCGACCCGCTCCACGCTCCAGTTGCGTTCGCCGCGGATGGCTCCAGAGCGCACGAAGAAAGCGTGTACCGAGGCCTCCAGTTCGTCCGAGGCCACGCCGAAGACATCCACATCCACGTTGGAGGCGAAGGCCACGGCGTTCTGCTCGATGACCGTATCCAGCATGGCGATCTGGTCGCGCAGACGGGCGGCCTTCTCGAAGTCCAGCTCCTTACTGGCCTTCTGCATGCTCCTGGTCAGGCTGGCCCGGTAGCTCTTGCCCAGCCTGCCGGTGATGACCCCAGTCAGCTCCGTACAGAGACGACGGTGGTCGCTTGCGCTGATCCGGCCCACGCAGGGTGCCGAGCACTTGCCGATGGAGGCCAGCAGGCAGGGGCGGCCGCTGAGCTTGGCCTTGCGGAAGACGCCGGGAGTGCAGGTGCGCACAGGATAGGTCTTGAGCAAGGCATCCAGGGTGTGCTTCATGTCCCAGACCTTGGCGTAGGGGCCGAAGTAGCGGGTGTCATGCCGCTTGCGCACGCGGGTCATCCAGACCCGGGGGAACTCCTCTCCCATGGAGACAGCCAGGTAGGGGTAGGTCTTGTCGTCACGCAGCTTGACGTTGAAGCGGGGGTCGAATTCCTTGATCCAGGTGTATTCAAGGGTCAGGGACTCCAGGTCGGTGCCCACGACGGTCCACTCCAGACTCCGGGCCGTCAGCACCATGGTCTGGGTGCGTGGATGCAAGTTTTCCAGGGGCTGGAAGTAATTGGTCAGGCGGTTGCGCAGGTTCTTGGCCTTGCCCACATAGATAACCCGACCGTCGCCATCCCGCCACTTGTAGACACCTGGCTGGGCTGGAATGTCCGATGTTTTGGGGCGGAAGAGGTCACGGCTGTCGCCCAGTAAGGGTGCACCGTTCTTGTTGACGCCGGTGGTGGTGCCAGTGGCGGACTCCTCCTCCAGGGCTTGAGCGGTGCGTCGCCATACCTGCGGCGTGTGACGCTCGAAGCAGCTGCGGGTCATGATCGTGCAGCCTTGGCTACCTTGGCGGAATCCAGCATGGGCTTCAAATACTTGCCTGTCCAGCTGTCTGGATTGGCGGCCACCTGCTCAGGAGTCCCTTGGGCCACCACTGTGCCGCCACCGTCGCCGCCCTCGGGTCCAAGGTCGATGATCCAGTCAGCGGTCTTGATCACGTCCAGGTTGTGCTCGATGACGATGACCGTGTTGCCTTTATCAACTAGGCCGTGAAGGACCTTGAGCAGCTTACGGACATCCTCGAAGTGCAGGCCCGTGGTCGGCTCGTCCAGGATGTAGACGGTCTTGCCGTCGGAACGGCGTTGCAGTTCGGTGGCCAGCTTGACCCGCTGGGACTCGCCTCCGGACAGGGTGGGTGCTGGCTGACCCAAGCGGATGTAGCCCAGTCCCACGTCCACCAGGGTGTCCAGGTAGCGGGCGATGGAGGGATAGGCCTTGAAGAAGTGGGCGGCCTCCTCGATGGGCATGTCCAGCACGTCCGAAACGGTCTTGCCGTTGTAGGTGACTTCCAAAGTCTCCCTGTTGTAGCGCTTGCCATGGCAGGTCTCGCACTGCACGTAGACGTCGGGCAGGAAGTTCATCTCGATCTTGATGGTTCCGTCACCGTGGCAGGTCTCGCAACGGCCGCCCTTGACGTTGAAGGAGAAGCGGCCGGGACCATAGCCACGCACCTGGGCCTCCGGGGTCTTGGCGAAGAGCTGGCGGATCTTGTCCCAGACGCCGGTATAGGTGGCTGGGTTGGAGCGCGGGGTGCGACCGATGGGGTTCTGGTCCACATGGATGACCTTGCGCACCTGGTCCACGCCCTCCACCCGGGTGTGCTTGCCAGGCACGATGCGGGCGTTGTTGAGCTGGTCGGCCAGGACCGGATAGAGGATGGAGTTGACCAGTGTGGACTTGCCGGAGCCGGAGACGCCGGTGACCAGTGTCATGACCCCCAGCGGGAAGGAGACCTTGAGGTTTTTCAGGTTGTTTTCCCGAGCCCCTACCACGGTCAGCTGTCGAGTCCTGTTGGTCTTGCGGCGGCGCTTGGGCACCTCGATGGAACGACGACCGGCAATGTAGTCTGCGGTGATTGAACGCGAGGCCTTGACCAGGTCCTGCGAGCGCCCGGAGAAGATGACCTCACCGCCATGCTCGCCGGCCCCCGGGCCGATGTCGACCAGCCAGTCGGCCTGCCGGATGGTGTCCTCGTCATGCTCGACCACAATCAGTGTGTTGCCCAGGTCGCGCAGCCGCTGCAGGGTCTTGATCAGCCGATCATTGTCCCGCTGGTGCAGGCCGATGGAGGGCTCGTCCAGCACGTACATGACGCCCACCAGGCCCGAGCCGATCTGCGTAGCCAGACGGATGCGCTGGGCCTCGCCACCGGAGAGGGTGGCTGCGGCCCGGGACAGGGTCAGGTAGTTCAGACCCACGTCGTTGAGGAAGCGCAGGCGGGCGCGGATCTCTTTGAGGACCTCGCCGGCGATCTTGGCCTGGGCGCCCTCCATATGCAGGCCCTCCACCCACTTCAGGCTGGCGGATACGGCCATATCGCAGACCTGGGCGATGGACAGACCGTCCACGGTCACGGCCAGGACCTCGGGTTTCAAGCGCTTGCCTTGGCAGACCTGGCAAGGCACCTCGCGCATGTATGACTCGTAATACTGCTTCATGGGTTGGGAGTCGGTCTCGTCGTGGCGACGCATCAGGGTGCGGACCACGCCCTCGAATCCGGTGGTGTACTCGCGCAGGCGGCCCCAGCGGTTCCGGTAGGAGACATCTACCTTGAAGTCGTGCCCGTACATGACAGCATGGCGGACTTCTTCGGGCAGGTCCTTCCAGGGGGTCGAGGTGGAGAAGCCCATTTCCTTGGCCAGACCATCCAGCAGGTGGCCGTAGAAGCGCTGCTGGCTCTTGGTGCCGCTCCAGGGTTCCACGGCCCCATCCTTGAGGCTCTTCTCCGGGTCGGGCACTACCAGCTCCGGGTCGATCTCCAGGTTGAACCCCAGGCCGGTGCAGGCCGGGCAGGCTCCATAGGGAGCGTTGAAGGAAAAGGTCCGAGGCTCGATCTCGTCCAGTTCCAGCTCGTGGCCGTTGGGGCAGGACCGCTTCTCGGAGAAGGGCTGGCGGCGCTCCGGATCCTTGGCATCCATATCCACGAAGTCGGCAACCACGGTGCCCTTGGCTAGTCGCAGGGCGGTCTCCACGGAGTCGGTCAGCCGCTGGCGCATGCCTTCGCGGATGACCAGTCTGTCCACCACCACCTCGATGGTGTGCTTTTTCTGCTTGGTCAGCTTGATGGAGTCGGACAGCTGGTGCATGTCCCCGTCGATGATGGCTCGGGAGTAGCCGTCGGAGCGCAGGAGCTCCAGAGTCTCCACGAACTCGCCCTTGCGGCCCTTGACGATGGGGGCCAGCAGCTGGAAGCGTGTCCCCTCGGACCTGGACATGAGGGTGTCGACGATCTGCTGTGGCGATTGGGCGCGCACCTCAGCCCCGCAGACCGGGCAGTGGGGAATGCCGGTCCTGGCGAAGAGCAGACGCAGGTAGTCGTAGACCTCGGTGATGGTGCCCACGGTGGACCGGGGGTTGCGGTTGGTGGTCTTCTGGTCAATGGAGACCGCCGGGCTCAGGCCCTCGATGAAGTCCACGTCGGGCTTGTCCATCTGGCCCAGGAACTGGCGGGCATAGGCGGAAAGGGACTCCACGTAGCGTCGCTGTCCCTCTGCGAAGAGGGTGTCGAAGGCCAGAGAGGACTTGCCGGAGCCTGACAGGCCGGTGAAGACCACCATCCGGTTGCGGGGTATGGACAGGTTGACGTTCTTAAGGTTGTGGGCCCGGGCACCTTGGATGACGATTTTTCGGTCGTTGGGCACCATGGACAGGTCCGCCACCAGGGACCCCTTGGATTCGATCATGCGCGGATTTTCGATGGCCGCGTCCACTATCGACATAGGCTTTTTCTGCTGCTTCACGTGCTTCCCATCCGCTTCCCTGAAGACCCATGGCCAAGGCTGAGGCCAAAGCCTGACCATAATATCGCCTGGGCCGAATAATTCGAACAGGTGTTCGATGACGGCTTAGATGGACAAGTCCGGCGAATTCAGAGGCGGGCGGCTGCAACCGTTGAGGAAGCAGTCGTGCTGGTGGTCGTTGATCATGCCGGCTGCCTGGAGGAAGGAGTGGACGGTCACCGGGCCCAAGAAGCGCAGGCCCAGGTCGCGCATGTCCTTGCACACGATGGCTGACAGGTGGTCGTAGCGCGGTATGGAGGGATCGTCCGGGTAGTCGTGGTTGATTGTCAGCCCACCGGTAAAGGACCAGCAGTAGCGGTCGAATTCCTCCCCGGGGAATTGGCTGGTGACCACGACGGCATTGGCCACTGTGGCTTCGATCTTGCGTCTATTGCGGATGATGGCAGGGTCGGCCATGAGACGGTCGATTCGGTCGGTGTCGAAGGCGGCGACCGCTTGAATATCGAAGTTGTTGAAATCCTTGAAGAAGGCCTGACGACGATGCAGGATCAGCTGCCAGCTGAGCCCGCACTGGAATATCTCCAAGGAGAGCATAGCGAAGAGCCTCTGGGAGCCATGCAGGGGGCGGCCCCACTCATGGTCGTGGTAGCTGCGCATGAGCGGGTCGTCTACTCGAGCCCAGTCGCATCTATGTGAAGGTTCGGCCATGCTGTACTCCCCTTTCTGGCATTCGGCTTCAGGCTAGCACCGGCGGCAGTCCTGACCGGGTGGTCAATACCACCGAGACAGGCTGGCCGATTTAGAGTTGAAGCAGAGGCCGGTCGGCCCATGCCCGGGGCCATCCCCATGGCGGCAGTACGGTTGCGGCCGGCAAGGAGAGGAAGCATGTGCCATGACTGACAAGGACAATCCGCGTAGACTCTGGACCGACAAGGAGGATCCGGTCGAGAGAGCCAAGCGTACCTCCCCTGCCATGCAGGGCAGCCAATCAGCCAAAAATTCAGCAGGTGCAGGTTCCACGAAATCGAGCTCTGCATCGGCAACTCGGAGTTCGACAGATGCACGTTCGGCATCTACAAATCCGTCGGCTTCGGATTCATCAACTCCAGACTTGTCTGCTTCGGGTTCATCGCTTTCGGGTACTGCAGCCAAGCAGTCTGATGATTCGTCAAAGAAGGCAGCGGCTGGGAAAACCAGTGCTGATGAGACCGCCAATGGAGGCAAAGGTCGCTCTGATCGCAGCAGCAATGAAGCGACGCAGGGATCAAATCGGGCTCAGGAACAAGCAAAAGAGCAGTATCAAAAGCAGAATCAGCCTGAAAAGGAACAGGAATCCTCCAAGGGTCGCGGCTGGAAGCTCTTCGAGGACATCCTGCTCTGGGTGGCCTGGGTGGCAATGGTGGGCTTCAACGGTTATGCGGAGGTCTACCACTTCAATGGCACGACCGTAGGTGGCCTGGCCCGCAAGGTCGACCTCTGGATCATGCCCGCCGGCTATGTTTTCGCCATCTGGGGGGTCATCTACATTGCCCTGGCCATATGGCTCTTCCGCTTCTGCCTGGCGGGCCCCAGCCGCAAACGCCTGGGATTCCTGCCCTTCACGCTGAGCGGGTTGCTCTTTGTGGCCACTTGCTGCCTGAATATCGCCTGGCTGGCTCTGTGGCACATGGAGCGCAACTTCTGGGCCCTGGTCATCATCCTCATTCTGACTGTGCTGGCCTGGATGCTATATGCCCTGGTGCGCAGGGACGCCACCAAGGCCGGAACCCCGACCGCCGCCAAGGCCCTGGACTGGATTCCCCTGTCCATCTACGCCAGCTGGCTGAGCGTGGCCACCCTGGTCAACGCAGGATACATGGTGGTCGCCGGGCACAAGGTCAGCAATGCCGTCCAGGGATTTGCCACCATCATCGTGGTCGGCGCACTCCTGGCCGTAGCCTATCTGATGAACAGGCATGGCAAGGACTGGGTCTTCGGCCTGGTGGTCATCTGGGCATGTCTGGGCATCGGCATCAGGATCTTCTCCTTCGCGGCCGCCATGGGTGTGTTGGTCATCGCCCTGACGGCCGTGGGCGCCTTCCTGGTCTACTTCCCCTGGAGCAAGTTCAGACTGGTCCGTCGCTGATTCATCCACGACTCATCCATTGCCCCGTCAGCCGAGACGCACTGGCAGGGCTTGCTTCTTGCTACCATGATTCCTTGCAAGTTTTGAATCCACAAGGAAAGCGGGGTCGGAGGCGGCATGGCTATTGAGGCGCAGGGACTTGAGATCCGAATAGGTGCCCGACTACTGCTGCAAGCCACCGACTTCCATGTGACCAAAGGCGACCGCATCGGCCTGGTGGGCCGCAACGGCGCCGGCAAGACCACGTTGACCAGGGTCATCACCGGAGACATGCTCCCCTCGGCCGGCAAGGTGCGGGTGACCGGACAGCTGGGATACCTGCCCCAGTCCACTCATGCGGGTGATTCCGAGCAAAGTGCCCTGGACCGGGTCATGAGCGCCAGGGACATCGCATCCATCATCCAGCGGATGCGTAAGGCTGAGACCGAGATGACCAATCCGGATCCCAAAATCATGGAAAAGGCCATGAAGCGCTACGACAAGGCCCAACAGGACTTCGAGAACGCCGGAGGTTATGCGGCCCAATCACAGGCCATCGTCATGGGTGAGAGCCTGGGGCTCAGCCAAGAGACACTGCAGCAGGCGCTGGGTACCCTCTCCGGCGGTCAGCGCCGACGGGTCGAACTGGCCAGAATCCTCTTCTCCGATGCCGACACCCTGATTCTGGACGAGCCCACCAACCATTTGGATGCCGACTCCATTGAGTGGCTTAAAGGCTACCTGCGCCGGTTCGAGGGCGGCTTCCTGATCATCTCCCACTCCACCGAGCTGCTTGACGAGACCGTCAACCGCATCTGGCATCTGGATGCCCAGCGCTCCTGCATCGACATGTACACCATGGGATGGAAGGCCTACCTGCGCCAGCGGGTGGTGGACGAGGAGCGCCGACGCCGCGAACGCGAGGTGGCCGAGAAGAAGGCCGACCGCCTGATGCGGCAGGGCATCCGCCTGCACGCCAAGGCCACCAAGGCCGTGGCCGCCCAGAACATGATGCGCCGCGCCCAGCGCCTGCTGGCCGACACCCAAGAGGCGGAAAAGGCCGAAAAGGTGGCCGACCTGCGCTTCCCGGATCCCGCTCCCTGCGGCCGCACGCCCATCATGGCCGAGGACCTGTCCAAGGCCTACGGATCCAACATTGTCTTCGCCGGTATCAACCTGGCCATCGACAAGGGCTCCCGGGTGGTCATCCTGGGTTACAACGGCGCTGGCAAGACCACCACCCTGCGGTTGCTGGCCGGCATCGAGCAGCCCGACACGGGCAAGGTGACCCTGGGGCATGGGGCCAAGATCGGCTACTTCGCTCAGGAGCACGACACCCTGGATAACGATGTCACCGTTCTGGAGAACCTACAGCACGTGGCCCCGGACCTGGACAACACTCAGGCGCGGACCATCCTGGGCTCCTTCCTCTTCTCAGGGGACGACGCCATGAAGCCCACCAAGGTTCTTTCGGGCGGCGAGAAGACCCGCCTGGCCCTGGCCACCCTGGTGACCAGCCGGGCCAACGTCCTGCTGCTGGACGAGCCCACCAACAACCTGGACCCCGCCTCGCGGGACGAGATACTCAAGGCCATCGCCAAGTACGAGGGGGCCATTGTGCTGGTCACCCACGACGAGGGGGCCGTCAAGGCGCTCAACCCTGAACGGGTGCTGCTCATGCCCGACGGTGATGAGGACCTCTGGAGCGACGACTATCTGGATCTGGTGGCTGAAGAGTAGGTAGCCACCTGTTGGCCCATGGCTGTGGGTCGTCTGTGTCGTCAGCGGGTCAGTCGTCCTCCCCCAGGACCTCAACCCCTTTGACCCCTGGAGTCTGGCCTATGGATTCGACTAACTCGGTCACGTCCCCCTTGCCCAACAGGTTGACGGTGACATCGGCGCCCTTCCAGGCATCCCGGTGCAGCTCGTGGATGGTCAGCACCCGGGACTCGAAGCCCATGCGAGTGGCCAGCAGCAGGGATTCACGCAAGCAGCCGTGGCCGTCTTGGTATACGATGCGCAGAACTGTGTTCTGACGGTTGCGCAGGAACCACTTGAGGATGGGTGCGATGACCAGAACGGCCAGGAAGTAGAAGACGACAGCCAGAATGGCGATGGCGAAGAGCTGGACCCCGCAGGCCATGCCCACAGCAGCGGCCACCCATATGGCACTGGCCGTCGTCAGACCCTTGACAGAATCGTGGTTGAAGAAGATGACCCCGGCACCGATGAAGCCGATGCCCGAGGCCACTCCGGCCGCAATTCGGGAGGCATCCCAAGAGTAGTTGCCTACAGCGGCTTGGATGCCGTAAAGGGAGACCATGGTGAACAGGCAGCTGCCAAGACCCACCAGAATATGGGTGCGGATGCCAGCGTCGTGTTTGAGGAACTCGCGCTCGAAACCGATCAGGCCACATAGGACCACCGTCAAAACCACTGCCATAATCTGGCCCGGGTTCGGCATTGCGAATCCCTGCATGAATTTCCTTTCCTGCCCTCGTAAATAGGCAGACCTTATAACGCTTGCAGGACATGGCCATCGGATAGAGTGGAGCCAGCACGTGGTCGGCCGTGCCGCCGCACGTGGACCTTTTGAATGAGGGGTGTGATGCCATGAAGCCGTCACCAGATGAACGCCGCGAAGCCCGGCGGACCCTGGCCACCAGCGCCTATTCAGCCGACATGATCCGATCCCTGGAGCAGCCGTTTTTGGATGACGGGGTGCCTCTGATGCGCATTGCCGCCGGATCCCTGGCCTCCGTGGCCGATGTCATGCTGACCCAGGCTGGGCTGGAGCCGGCAGGCGCCAGGATCGTCCTGCTGGCAGGGGCCGGCAACAATGGCGGCGACGGGCTCTATGCCTCAGCTGACCTGGCCGGGCACGGGGCCGACGTGACTGTGGTGGCCACCGGACGCAGCCTGCACCAGGGTGGGCTGGATGCTCTTCTACGCGCCGGCGGAGTGGTCACGGCCCTGGATCCCCAGGCAGCCATCCCAGGCTGCGAGACCCCCTCCGGACCGGACCAAGCATCCGAGGAGATGGACCAGGCCTTGGAACTGTGCCGACAGGCGGATCTGATTATCGATGCCATGACGGGTATCGGCCTCAAGGGGGCGTTGCGCGGCATTCCCGCTGCTCTGGCCGTAGAACTGGGCATGGAGAGCGGTCTGCCCGACAGACCAGCCTGGCACGACCCCGCCGGCCAGGATAGGCCCTTGGTACTGGCCGTGGATACCCCCTCCGGTTTGGACGTGGACGAGGGCGCACTTCCCGGTGCCTACATTCCGGCAGATGTGACCGTGACCATGGGAGCCATGAAACCCTGCCTGATGCTGCCCCCGGCCGCCTATGTCTGCGGCAGAATCGTCCTGGTTGATTTCGGTTTTGACACCTCGGCCCTGGTCCCCAGCGTCTCCTGCATGAGCGCTGAGAACTGCGCCAGTCTCCTGAGAGCGCCTCGGGTAAATGACACCAAGTACAGTCGGGGCGTGGTCGGCCTGGTCACCGGATCCTCCCTCTACCATGGTGCCGGGCTGCTCTCCAGCAAGGCTGCTGCCAGCGGCAACGTGGGCATGATCCGTTACTGCGGCCCCGAGCAGGTGGG